>CACYQE010000038.1 GCA_902776515.1 uncultured Pseudomonadota bacterium | reverse complement strand
ACGTAGGTGGGGCAGAAATGGTTGCAATGGAACACGCGAAAGCTATGGTGGCGTGTGGATTTGTAGTATATTTCTTTACAATAAATCCGATATCAATTAAACGTAAATATTCTGAGCAATATGTAAACTTTAAACATGCATATAATAATAAAATCCATTTTATAGAAATATGCATGAATCAAAAGTATATGATTGCCTATGAGTCTTTTACAGATGAAACAAAAGCACGTTGGTATACAGAATCCATGTATTACAACAGAGAATTATATAATGCACTTAATACCTTAAATTTAAATTTTGATGTACTATTATCTTATTTTAATCTTGATGCGGTTACAATACCTACACAAAAAGTAAAAACAAATATATTATATTTGTGTGGAATCCCAGAAGATGAAAGTTTATTTAGGTTTGCTTTTTTGGCGATGTATGACAGGATAGTTGCAATAACACAAGAAACGAAATCTTATTGGCAAAAATATTCATTACAACCAATATCTGTTGTACATACTGGTGTTGATATAAAACGTTTTTCTAAACGACAAAAAAATATTTCAAACACCTTACGGTTAGTGTTTTTGGGACGTTTAATAGAACGCAAAGGATGCCATGTTTTATTAAAAGCCTTAGCAGATATTCCACATAAAATTTTACAACACATATGTCTTGACATTGTTGGCGATGGTCCAAGCAAACAAAAACTCATGACATTGGCGAACAAATACGAATTAACAGACATTGTTAGATTCTGTGGCGAAACTTCTTGTCCAGAAAAATTTTTAAAAAATTCTGATATCGCAATATTCCCATCTTTGCACGGTGAGGGTTTGCAAGGTGTAGTTTTAGAGGCAATGGCATCTGGTTTGTGTGTTATTGCCACAGACACCAAAACAAATAAAAAATTGCTAACCCCAAAACGAGGTTTTTTGATAAAACCAAATAGTTACAAAAGTATTTCTAAACAAATATTATTTTGTTTTAATAATAAAAATACTGTTGCAACCTACGGTAAAAACGCGCATAATTTAGTAGTAAAAAAATATGATTGGATACAAAAAACAAAACAACTATTAAGAGATGATATATGAAAATTTTATTTGTTAGACATGGAGAAAGTTTAGCAAACGTAAAACTTGTAAAAGCAAGTGATCCAGATTTTTTAAATGGACTTACAGAGAATGGGTTGGTTCAAGCACAACTTGCTGCACAAAGTGTGCGAGATAAAATAACGACTGTATATGCTTCTCCTTATTATCGTACTATGCTAACAGCACAGACTTTTTGTAATGTACATAATAAAGATCTGGACATTCTAGTTGATGATAGATTACGCGAAATAGATTATGGATTGTTTGGAGATAACAAGTCCCATCCTGAAATGATAGAAGTAGCACAACGCCAAATAGCTGGTGATTATGAAGTTCGTTTTGGACGCATTGGTGAAAACAAACGCGAACTTATTACCAGATTATTTGGATTTTTGATTGATATTTTTAACAAACACGATAAAGACGATGTTATTCTTGCCATATCGCATGGTCGTGTCATATCAATTCTAGATTATGAATTTGGTATGGTCAACGGAATACAAAAGGAACACGAAAGCACAAAAAATGCCGGAATTAAAGAGTTTATACTTGATGATAAAACAGTACAAAACCTAAAAACATATTTTGAAAAATTAAATCAAGAAGAAATAAGAAGACGCGTTGATTGTGTTGAAAAATATGCGAAAAAAAATACAAACCTGTACCCACATTTATTGGAACTAGCCCGAGATGCTGTTGATGATATTGATGTATCTTATGCAATTATAGAAAAATTTGTACAGGGTGCGTATTCTCAAAACATTACGCAATTGGTTGCAAACATAAACAAAAACAAGATATCTGATACAGATGTGATGCTCGCAACAGTGTTCAAAGACGCGGATAATTTTATAGAACATTTTATACAACATTATAAAAATATTGGTGTTTCAAAGTTCGTTTTTATTAACAACGGTTCCACAGACAAATCTATTACATTGTTAAAACAGATTGCAAATAATGACCCAACATTGTCCATAGATATATGGACCACAAACGAAGATTTTAATGGAGTAAAATCAATGGGTTGGAAGCAACAAGTTATGTCTCATTACGGTCTAAATCGTTGGTGGCTACTTGTAGACATAGACGAATTATTTGTTTTTAGAGAAAATAATATTTGTAATTTAGCGAAACGGCTGAAAGATGAAAAAAAATCTTTAATGGGTGCTATCATGATAGATATGTACCCAAAGCAAAACATAAAACAAATTGATAGTATAAATGTCAAAGATATTATAAAAGATTATAAATATTTTGATAAAGCAGGTTATACCAAATATAAAAACAATAAATATCAATATCGTTTTTTTGGTGGTATGCGGAAAAGAATGTTTAATGTAATTCCATCGTTGCAAAAATATCCATTGATTTATATTACTGAAAATGTAATTGGTATAAATCCGCATTTTTGGTATCCTTATTCTTTAAATAACAATGCTGAAACGGGTGCTGCACTATTACACTATAAATTTTTACCAAACGATCTTTATAAGTATTTGGAACGTATAAACAAAGGTGTGTATTATAACGATTCGTCTGAATACAAAGCATATTTAAGAAAAATTGAACAAGAACCAGATTGTTCCTTATATTCACCAGAAGTCAGCAAAGAGTATACTAACTTTTTCTGTTTAAACGAAATATTGGATTCATAGTGCACATTTTAATAGATTTAGATGATGTTATAATAAAAAGTTCTTACAAAGATTCTTTGGGTCGGACTGTTTTTTATTGGGTTAAAAATATCGAAAAACATTACGGTATAACTAACGAACAAATTCATATGATGGCTAATGGTTGGTTGGAAGTTATGATAGGTAAAAAATCTTTGAAAAAGCACGTTAGTGAATTTTTACACAACATTCATTCCAATGTAAGTGCGGATGATTTTATAAGTGTTTGGATGAATTATAAAAATAAATTAAATCAAGATGTGAAAAACTGGGTCAATTTTATGTCAAATCGTGGACATATTTTGTATATCGTCACAGACCAAGAAAATATGCGTCCCACACATATAATTAAACAATATTCAAAATTTTTTAAAAATTTTAAAAAGATATACACTTCTGCTGATATTGGTTTTTGCAAATCACAAGAACAATTCTTTTTAAATATACTAAATGATTTACAAATAAAACCAACAGAAGCAATCTTGATAGATGATAACGATAATAATCTAATAAGTGCCCAAAACGTTGAAATAAAAACTGTAAAATATATTACAGGGCAACCACTACCGATTTTTTAATGTATTATTTTTTGTTTACCTATTGATAATTTAATGTTTTTTATTAAATGATTCTTGCATTTCTAAATATGATTTTGCCATTTATAATCCTAGCGATATAACACATCCAGAAATGCTTCTGGGCTTTTACCACTGAAACCAATCGTGAATATCTTTGTCATATCAGTATTTGACTTTGTTTAATATCAAATAAAAATCTGGGATATGTTTTGGTGCCATACCATTTAATAAACTAACAGAAGCAACCGAGCCGAATGGTGCGTAAAAACCGGCATCAAATTTATAGTATTTACGAATACATTCGTTGATTTGTTTTTCTAAATCAGACATAGACATATGAATCATCATATCCCAAACTTTTTCTTGAATTTCGTCATACTTATAATCGCTAAACCTGTAATTGTCCCAGAAATAAGACAGAATTTGTTTTGCTTGTTTTTCATTTAAATCTTTTATATTTTTTGGAAAATTATAGCGTGGGTGCGCAGCCCGATACATATCAAGTTTTTCTTGATTTATACCATACGCATTTATTCGTGCGGTATTATTGTCGATTTGTGTGTTTTCATATTCAAGTATTTTATTAACAAAATCACTACGCCTATCGGCAACAGCAACCATTGGGACCAGCAATAATAATACAAACACTAACTTTTTCATACGTTTATTATTGCAGGATATATACAAAGAAATCAATATCTATTTGTACGACTTGTCCATCCGTTCCCATATTTATCCCAATCAGATAAACCTTGCAAATACTCAATTCTGTTTTCTTTTAAATTTTGCATAAAATCGTCAATTTTATTGTCTGGTATATTGTTTAAAGCATCAAGTGTTTTGTCGCCAATTTTGCCGTCTATTTTCAAATTTTCGCCCATTGAATCGTTTAATGTTTCTTGGACAATTTTTCCAACATTATTGAAATTACTCATAACTCCCATATCAAATATTGCATTGGCAATGCGTTCATTTTCTATATCACCAATACGGCGTTCATCATAATAATCTTCACCATATATTTGCCGGGCTTGTTCCGGGGATAAATCTTTCACTTTATCTGGAAAATTAAAATCTGGATGATCCGCATTATATTTATTCAATGTTGGTTGTGTTATACCTGAATTTGTTGGTTGATCAATCCGTTTTGGATTATCTATATATCCGCCTTCCTCTGCCATGGTTTTATGAATAATATTTTGTTTACGAGTATCAACAACAGGTTTGTTATTATCATCTAATTCAATTTCTTCTATCCAGCACCGACAATTGTCATGATGTGGGTGTTCTGGGATATCTTCTTCGTTTTCATAAATAGTATCAGAAAAGCTTGCACAATCTTCACAAGTTCTTTCATCTATTATGGCATGCCAGCACCATGCTTTTCTGATCGTTATATTGCGTCCAGTTGCATAAATCGTGCTGTTGCCATATTTATTTTCAAAATAATTTTGAATTTGCTTTGCAACATTTTGATGTTCTGGATTATTAGAATTTACATATGCATCACTTTGCATAAGGTTTAGTATGTTTTCTGATATTTTGTTCATTTTATCTCCTTTGTTAAATAAAAAAGCCCGCATATCGGGCCCCGCAAAATTGCAAAATTTTGTGGGTGATGTAGCGGGCAATAAAAAACGGCACAAAATATGCCTTTAATTTTAAGGAAATTATATCATAAAACGACAAAAAAATCAATGTATTAAAACGTAACAAATGACTGGACAAGTGGCTAAAAATTATGCCTAAAATTTATCAACGATGTTTTTTGAATAATACCGATGGACGATGTCCGGATCCGGAACGCATTTTGTCAGTTGGCACAACTTTGTTTGCTATCGTCCTGCGAAATGCCGCAGGAAGTAATTTGCGTCCCAAAATTATTTCATAAACCTGTTGTAATTCGCCCAATGTGAATTCGCTTGGCATCATATCAAACACTATGTCTGTGTATTCGATTTTATTACGCAAACGTTCTATACCGGTTTTTATAATCGTTGCATGATCAAATGCCAAATCTGCCTCGGTCAAAGTTAAATCCTCATTATGCAACAACAATTTGCCGTTATTATATTCTATGCTGAACCATTTTGCATCATGCTTTCCCGAATAATGCAATTTGTTTTTATTTATCAACGCCATATGTGCAATTGAAAAAACACGCGTTCTGGGGTCACGATTTGGTGCATCAAATGTGTATAATTGTTCCAAATATATGTTACCGGTTGCACCTGTTTCATTACGCAATATGCGATATGCTGCATTCAGTGCAGTTTCATCAATTCCTATAAAACCACCGGGTAAATTCCATTTACCCTTTTGTGGATAATCATCACGATGTACCAATAAAACACTGAATAATTGTTTATCGGCTTTACGCCAATTTTCTGCCACACTGTTTGATACAGAAAATATTAACACATCCGATGTAACCGATGGTCGGTCAAATTGTGATGCATCATATGCGGCCAAAAATTCTGCCTCGGATGAAAATTCGTGTTTGGTATTTGTCATGCCTTTCCTATTTTGTTTTATACTTCTGTATTTTGGCAATAATCAAAGGCATTGTCAAATCTTTGATTTCATCTGGCCAAGTGCATTTTGTCTGCATATATTCCAACAGAACCTCTGGTTTCCAGTCCTTGCCGGTATATGCACGCGATGCAGCGATTGTATCGCACACCATTTCTTTGACGTATTTTTCTGGTATCGGTGCGATTTTGCCGTTTGTTCTGTCCACCCAGTATTCCCAATGGTGCTTGTTCCGGTTGGTGTGTTCTATCCACGATATAGAATAACCATATTTCTGTTTTTCTATGTTGATTGGCGATTGATTGCCAGCATAAAATTGTCCAAGCCGGAATTCGCTGGGGCGAAATTTTGATAAATCATGTACCAATCCTTGCCAAATCAAACCGTATTCCACACATTCCATAAACACATAATATTTGTGTGTCATTATCTTTTTGAAATGATACCAATAATTTTTTATCATTATTCGCCCCTTTGATATTTAACGTTCTCTGGTTTTTAATACCGGTGGCATCTGATCGCGTTTGAAAGCCATCGCTTTATATTTCCGTCTAATTTCTGCCATTTGTTCATTTTCGTCCAGCACACCAGATTCTATCTTTTGCAAAATTGGATCCAACACAGCATATTCTGGCAAAGAATCACTGTCGCGTTGATTTGGCGATAATTCTGCCGATGGCACGCGTGTAATTATTCCTTGTGGAATAGCCGGATATAATTCGGCCATTTTATAAACCTCGGTTTTATATAAATCGCCCAGTGGCATTACTGCCCCACAAGTATCGCCATATAATGTGCAATATCCCATTGCTGCTTCGGACTTGTTTCCACATCCCAACACCATCCAATTGTATTCATTTGAAAAAGTCATACATATGTCGCCACGAATGCGTGCCTGGATGTTTTCAACTGTGGTTCTGCGTTGTGGCACAAAAGGCAAAGTTTTCAACGCACAGTCAACACGTGGTTGTATATCTATAAACTGGTGCGGATTGCCAATATTGTATGACAATTGTTTTGCCAATTCTATGCTAAGTCCGCTTGTGTTTTTTGTTGCCATCATAAATGTATGCACGTGTTGTGGCCCCAGTGCCTCGGCCGCCAATGCCAATACCAACGCAGAATCCATTCCGCCAGACAGCCCGAATACAACATCGCTGAATTTGCGTGACTGCACAAAATCTCGCAAATCATAAACCAAGTTTTCTTTTATCTTTTTTATGTCTTTCATTTTCTATCCTTTTATCTAGTTTTTCATAGTCATCGTATGAAGTAGTAACATCAAAACCATTTTTTACCGCTGACTTTGTTTCGTGTATTGGGGTTATTTTAACGATGAATTTTTTTGGATCGAATAATTTAGTCAAACGTTCCGCATCCAAAATCGTATCCTTGGTAACCGCAAAATTTAAAGTGTATTTACGCCCCACAGGATGCTGCAACATTTTGGCTAATGCTGATATTTCCGCCAAATTTAAACTTCTATTATTAAACTGATAATCGCGTTGTGCATCGTCTGTTGAATTTATACTAAATTGTAATCCTGCCTCGCCACGATAATCTATGTTTTTAATATTACACCAATCCAAAACAAACTGTGTTAAATGGCTATTGGCTTTTGGCAGCATCGTTGATACAACTGGATGAATTGTTTTTGCCTCAATATATTTCGCAACCAATTTTCGCAGATTATCGCGTGCAAAAGCCAAAACATTCGGATTAAACGTCGGTTCGCCCATTCTGGCAAAATGCACATTAAACCTGTCGGTGTTTTTAACAGTTTCGTTTTTCAAAATAGTTTCTATTTCATATGCCATCTCATCCACAGATGCATTGCCATAAAAACCATATTTCGGACAATCGCAAAACTTGCAATTCATAGGGCAGCCTTTCTGTGTACTGATTGTTGCCACCCATTTTTGTGTTAAATCCACAGTTTTATGCTGCACGCCATTGATTTCTTTGTGTAGCCCCAAGAAGTCCGCTTTGATATTATTTTCTTTGCCGTAATCGCCAACTGTCAAAAATTCTAAACGATGGTCGGTATCTACATAAATTTTGCCGGTATGTGTATTAACTATTTCCATTGTTATTACCTTTGTTTTTTTATTTGTTTTGATGTGATAAGTTTTAGCTTTGTTGTATTGAATTCGGAAACAATATCATCTATTTGCTTGTTTATGCCACGACATAAATCTTGCACAACTGTCACATGATAACCGCGATCCAAGTATCCTTTTATTGCGTACTTAACACAGAAATCACTGGCAACCCCTATAACATACACATGTGTATATTTAGGTCCTAATCCACATAAAAACCTTTCAATCTTGTCCGGTTGTTCCCATACATCAAATTGATTTTTCAAAACTTTATGGCAAGGATGAAGAAAACTACCGCACACATCCACAGCAAGTTCCCACCCCTTGGTTCCATACAAACAATGCGGTGGAAACAGTTTTGATTCTTCTGTTTTCTTATACGTTTCGCGATAATGTGTATCAAATGTCGCGATTGTTGTATCAAAGTCAACAGAATTCAAAAATTCGTTTACTGGTTTAATCAAAGATTCTGCACCAGTGACAGGCAATTTACCGTTTGCCAACACAAAATCGTTTTGCATATCAACTATGTGTAAAAGTTTCTTTTTCATTTTATTACCTCTTTGATTATTTTGTACGTTGTAAAATTTGGCTTAACACCATTTCTGTTTGTTTTTTATAAAGGCTTTGTTCTATTTCGGCGTGATATTCACAAGAATTTGTTGCTCGTTTGTATTTTTTATCCAGCCTACCCAGGTTGTGAGCTGTGGCGGCTGCGATATCTGCCACGTTGCGGTTAATTGTTTCTGTATCTATTACCCCATCCGTCACGACACGAACCATTGGTTTATAAAACATTGTATTTTTTTCGTATGTGCGTTCTGTGGAATTTCTGGCATTAACACTGATGATTGGAAAATCGAGTGTTCCGTATGATTGTTCAATAAACCCATGCGATGTTATAACGTCCCCCATAAAATTACCGTTGCCGTCCAGCATACGAACAATTTCTGTGGCACCTGGGATTGTGCGTTTAATCGCATCCCCGGATATTTTCATTTTATCAATGCCGTTGATGCTTTTTAATTTATAAACACCGCCCAGGGATGGTTGATCTGCCGCAGTTACCAGGTTGGTTCCCAATGCGAACACATCAATTTTTGCACCACTTTCTAACAATTTTGTGATTGAATATTCATCTAAATCATTACTGGCGATAATTTTACAATTTCGCATATCCGCAGCATCTAATAATTCACGTGCAGCAATGGACAAAGATGCTAAATCCCCAGAATCTAAACGTATCATATCCAATGGCACGCCTGTCTTTTTGGATGCGGCAATTGCATTCTTTACCCCCTGGATTGTGTCGTATGTATCAACCAATAATGTTGTGTTGCCCTTGTTATGCAACAACCAGTTCTCAAATGCTTCTGGTTCTGTATCGTGACGCATAACAAAACTGTGTGCGTGTGTTCCGACCCATCCCAGGTTGTATTTGCGTGCCGCATCAGCATTTGATGTTGTTAAAATACCGCCAACTGCCGCACTGCGCGTAGAACGCATACCATACATATCTTGTGCACGGCGCAAACCAAATTCCATCACAGGGCGGTGTTCGGCTGCGTTTACAATGCGTGTTGCCTTGGTTGCGATCAAGCACGATGCATTTAATCCGTTCAATATTGCGGTTTCAACAATACCGACCTGCCATTCTGGGCCAGATACACGAACAATTGGTTCGTTTGGAAATACCAATTCGCCCTCTGGTACTGCATCAATGGTCAAAGATAATTTCTGACTGCGTAAAAATTCCAAAAATTCCGGTTTGAATGTCGGTGTGCCATCTTTGTTTTTGCAGTTCGCTAACCATTTAATACTATCTTCTGAAAATCCGTAATCGTTCAACCATTCCAAGAAAGGTCCCAATCCTGCCGATACTGTATATGACCCACCAAACGGGTTTTTACGGATAAACATTTCATATGTGGCTGGTTCGCATGCTTTGCCCTCTAAAAATGAAGTGTGTGCCATTGTCAGGTGATATTTATCCAGCCACATTTTTTCTGACATACTGTCACGCAAAATTTCCAAATATTTATTACGCAAATCATCATCTTTGATTGTGTCTGCGATTTTGAAAAGTTGATCTATTTTATTTGTCATTTTTTATCCTTTTGGTTTTATCTGGTTTTGTTATTTACAAAATGATAATAACATAATGATATTATTATTGTCAAGATGTTATTATCAAAATGTTAAAAAATATAAAAACACAGTAAAAACAACGGATAAAATTTCGCGTATTTTTTTATAAATCGATTCGAAAAATTAAAATTCATAGTCTAAAAATTTATTTTCAATACTAAAAAACGAAATAACAACGGAATAATACGGAGTATTTTTACGCAAACAGTTCGTAATTTTACCTGATTTTTTCTCGTCTACACCAAGTCTACACCTTGATAAAAAATGCGCTAAAATACGCTACAATCACAGACAAAAATTCATACTGTTTTACCCTTAAATGATATCTAACTCCGTCTTGTTATAAATAATCTGCTACACCCTGTCTACACCAGGCGGTCTACACCCCATCTACACACCCTTTTCAAACCCGCAGAAAATCGTTACCGCAATTCCTTGTTCTCGCTACACGTGGTCTACATTTTCGCTACATTCTGTCTACACATTTGCTACACCCCGGTAAATTAAAAGAACCACGGACACACGATTCCTTGTTCCCGCTATAATCAATCATATATTGGCGACACAAAAATTTCATAATTAAAAAATTCACCTTTCCATAAATTCATGAAAACATAGTGTATTTTTATATGGATTTTTACTTGTTTTTTTATACAATACACCAAACACATAGGATATTGCCAATATAATGAAAAGACTATCGGAAAAACATAAAGAGTATTTGTTACGGCGAACTAAAAAATTATTTCACCGGAGAATAACGCGTAAACATTTGATATACATTCCATTTTGCACAGAATTTTTATCTGCGCCATCAAAATTAGATTTAGACTCACTTGAAACATTAAACTTTTTTAACACAATCCGAAAAACAGCAAACGATGCCAAGTTAAGCATAAAGGTGGATTTTAAAACTTTACAGCAAGTATCCCCTTCGTGCGCTTTAGTTCTTGCTTCTGAAATGCATCGCTTTTTAAAAATACGGGGTAATAGACCAAACTTCAAAGTGTTTGATTTTGATAAATGGAACGACGATGTAAAACCACTAGATATGTTCCTTTTATAACAAACAGCAGCGTATATGGCAAAGACGCCATGAAACTACGACAACAATTGGCTCGTATAATTCAACAAGAAGTACCAGATCATGTAAAATTACAGAACGGACTTATTGAAGCTATGACCAATGTGGCACACCATGCTTACCCTCCTGATTTTCAAGAAAAATCGCCATTAAAAGAACCTTCTTGGTGGATGACTGCCTCTTTTGATAGCAAACACGACAGACTAAACGTAATATTTTTTGACCACGGTTTAGGAATTCCTAAATCTTTACCCAAAACAAATGCGGAATATGTCAAATCTTTATTAGGTTTAATAGATAATGATGGCGAAATGATTAGAGCGGCAACTCAGGTAGGACGCACAAGCACTAAGAATAAATTTAGAGGAAAAGGTTTGCCCCAAATAATAGAATATGGACAATTTTCTGAAGGCTCAACCGTAACAATTCGTAGTAACAGGGGTGTGTATATTTTAACAAAAAAAGATGGACATCAAGCAGATAAGGTTTATAATGTTGAAAAGTCCCTTCAGGGCACGCTCATCGAATGGCAAATAAATTTATAACAAAACAATATTGGTTTAAAATGAATAAAACACTAAATGTAGCTTCTGACTTTTGTAAAACCCCTGGTGGTCGTTATAAAACGGATGGACCTTATTCTGGGGAACTTTTTCGAGAAAAATTGATTGATTTGATCAACGACAAAAGCATAGATAAAATCATTGTAAATTTTGACGGTTTGGAGACATCTGGTTCATCGTTTTTAGAAGAAGCTTTTGGTGGTCTTATACGGCAAGGTATTTCTCGCGAAACCATCAAAAATAAATTATTTTTTGAATGTGATGATGATTTGACAATTATTCCGTTAATAAATCAATATATTGAAGAGGCTTTGATTTAACATGAAACTGTTCAACGCCTATGTCATAGCATCTTTAACGTTTATATGTACTATGCTTATATTGGTGTTCTTACCCCAAAAATTAGATCTGTGTAGTAATACAAATCAGATGTGTATTCAAACTTTTACTGATTGGTTGGCGGCTTGTGGTGTTGCTGGCACCGTTGCTTCCTTCATACTCTCTATATTGAAAGACAGTCGAACAAAAAAAGAAATTCTCATAAACAGTTTTGATAATAAAATAACTATAATAATTGAAAAAATACAACAATTTAAAGATCTTGGATATCAATATTGGTGTTCTGCAGGCATGAAACCTGCTGATCGAGACTTATTAACTAAAAGAATTGCCGGATTAGAAAAAGATATTTCTAGAGCATTAACACGATTACACAACTGTTTTGATATATTGAAAAATGAGACGCACGAAACTGTTATGCTTTTTGTGAAATTAAAAAACGTTGCAACAGGTGGAAATTTTGGTTCAAAAATGTTTATACCAACACCTGATACTTGTGATGATATCACGGAAAATGCCGATATGGTTATTTCCGCCCTGCACAGTTTATCAGACAAAGCACACAAACTCTGATTATGCATACTTTATGACAATTACAATTCTTCTATCCCAACCCTCTTCAAATATTTCCATAATTCATCGTAAAAACGGCATTGGCGGGTGGTGTCGGAATCATCGCCATGTGGAACGAATATAACGAAACCTTCGCGGGCACGTGTCAGTAAAACGCGATATGCGTTTTTCAGATAACGTTTCTTGTCTTCTTGATTTATTGTTAACCAGCGCGAACCACTTGGTTTGAAATATTCAAATGCACCGTTCACATATCTATAATCCGCATCCCAGGCAACAACAGCATAATCTATTTCCAAACCCTGGATATCAAATTCGCTAGCTGCTTCTTCCATAAAGTATGAAGATTTGATATCGTCTCGCCCGGCCAAGAACCATTTTTCTGGTTTGCATTTGCTTTCAATCCAAATGCCTTCAGCACGCAACCGACGCCCATTTGAACTTGCAATCAATCCGTGACGCAATGTTTTGCCTTCGGTTTGCGCTCCAACCCAGTTCTTCGCTTTATTCAAATCACGTGTGATATAAATTGGGTACAACCCTGACAAGCGCTTGTATGATTCTGATGCTGCTTCTACATTATTATCTAGTAAAGCATCAACAAAACTCGCCACATCTGTCGTTCTGTGTGCACGAAGCGAGACAGACAAATGCAATTTATCAATTGTTTCGCACTTTAATCCCGCTGTAAGTTCCGCGAATGATTTATCGCCCAAGTATTCTTTTGTGGTGATATTGTTGGAAACATACACATTCCAATCTGGAAACGAACGCCTTAAAGATTCAAACCATTCCTGAATACCTGCTTCACCTGTATTTATATCTTGTCCGCCACCGACCAAACAAACTATAACGGCCCAATCGTCATGTCTATTCATATAATCAATCAACATTTCTGGTTCACTCATAGACAGGAAATGTGCGCGTTGTTCATCGGTTAATCGGTTTAGCACTGCTGTTTTCTTCTCTTGCATGAAGTTGGACAGCATCGGTTGCGTCCAGGCACGTTGTGCCTCGTCAAAAATGACCACATTATCCACCGGCGGCACATCTAAATTATCCAAAGAAGCGTCACGAAAATGATGAATTATTTGTATAAAAGATTTTACCTTATTACGCGCCTCTGTGATTTGTGTTCCGTTCTGTCTACTATCATCTGCGGCCAATGCTTCACGTAAAACAGAAACCAACGGCTGATTACCGGTCAAGAAACATGAATAATTCTGACCAGTAGTTTTTTGATTTTCTATAGCTATATTCAACCCGGCTAGTGTTTTTCCTGCACCCGGTACACCAGTAATAAAGCAAATAGATTTTTGACCATTTTGTCTTGATTGTTCAATTATCTTCTGAACTGCATCAGATGTTTTTGTAAGGTTTTCTGCAGCACTATTTTGCGCGATATCAGCAACGGAGTGATTATTATATAAAATCTCAGCCGCTTCTATGATGGACGGCGTGGGCACATATCTGGAATTTGCCCATTTAATCGCATCGATTTGTATATCACTGCCACCAACATTCGCCAAAATTATATCTGCTAAATCATCACCATTGGTCAAAATAACATCTTCTGGTGCTTTATGTGATGTGCCAATAACTCCCGTTGCGATCAAAATTGGAACTATTTTACGATCACGACTTTCTTCATGATAATTTGCTAAATCGAAACAGTATGTTCTGACCTGTCTTATCGCTTCACTGTCGTAAGTATCTGTACCAACTTTAAATTCTAAAACAAATATCGTATTATTTATGAGCAATATGTTATCTGTGCGTCCACCGACACGTGGCAATGTATACTCAAATAAAATACTACCACGATCAATTTTATTTAATGCGCGTTTCAATATATCAATCTGAGCAATCCAGGCGTCTTTTTGTTTGGCGCCAGAATCATATTCATCGTTATGCGCTATGATACCGAAGATTTCTTCACTATTTTGATTTTTGAATGAATTGATATCATTTTGATAAAACGCCGCACTCATAATTTACTTCCCTGGTTTACTAATGTTTTTGATATGATTAAATCAGCAGGTAATTGAGAATGTTGTAACAGATTTGTGAACTCCACCCATTCTTGTTGATCATGCACTTTCAATTTTATATCTCCGGAATAATCTAAAACTTCATACGCATATAATTCTAACTCTTTACCGGAATTCAATTGAAGTTTTGCGACAGTTATTAACTTGCCTATGTTGGCATCAATCCCCAATTCTTCTTTTAATTCACGATGCAAACAAATAGGACCGTCTTCACCATCTTCAAATTTACCGCCGGGATATTCCCACTCGCCTGCCAAAGGTTCTGTTGGCGCGCGCCGCATCAACAATACCGAGTTGTTTTTTCTAAATATTCCAGCTGTTACTTTCATAAGTTTCCTTTGCTCAAAATCCTACACGATTATTTAATTAAAAGCAAGCGTTCCAAACAGAACAATGGAATAAGCGTCAACAATCTTTCTGTATCATATTTCTATTATAAATTGAATACGAACCAATAAAACCAAATATTGTTTGATATTTTCTTTTTTTATATTTTCCGAGAACAACGGAATAATACGGAGTATTTTTGCTAAAACAGTTCGTGATTTTTACCTGATTTTTTCTCGTCTACACCAAGTCTACACCTTGGCAAAAAATGCCCTAAAAGGCGGATTCTTGCGGTATATGAATTTTCTTTGCAAAATGTTTAGAAAGTCCTTGACTTGTGCGGATTTTAGGGTTATTATAAGTCGCGTTATTCGGGCATAGTTCAGTCGGTAGAACAACGGACTGTTAATCCGTATGTCACTGGTTCGAGTCCAGTTGCCCGAGCCACAGTTAACACCGTTCCTAAAAGGAGCGGTTTTTCTTTGGAATTCTAAGCTTTTTTGCGGTTCGATAATTCCATTTAAAAAATCGTCATTTTTTAAGCATTATCGAACTCTTTAATAAAAAAGGTTAGAAATCTAACCTTTTTCTCCGTTCGAGTACATCTTGCCCCATTTTTACCACAACCTATCTTCATAATTCATAGCTGCAACATAAGTTATAAAAGCGCGACCTTTGTTTGTTATTTTATATTCATCTTCTGCATAAGATAATAATCCCTGCGACACCAAAAAACGTATCCAAGGTTCAAATTCTATATCGCTATCTGGCATTTTTCTTTTTTCTTGCTTGAAGAACTTCATTATTTCTTTCTTGCTTAAT
>CACYQE010000037.1 GCA_902776515.1 uncultured Pseudomonadota bacterium | reverse complement strand
TTCCAGGTTAAAATAAATGACGCGTCCCAGGCGGACGAGGTTGTGTCGATGTTGATGGGTGATGTTGTTGAACCACGGCGTGACTTTATTGTTGAAAACGCATTGGATGCGAATTTGGACGTGTAATGTTTGATGCAAAATGGTTTTTTGATTTAGAAAAACAAATATATGATTTGGGTATCGCCAGCGATGCCCAATCTTTTGATGAAATAAAACAAAATCTTGCTAATCCAAAACGCTTTTCACCTGATGAGTTTTCTGATATGTGTGCGTATGTTATTTTGGCGGGTGGTTTTTCGCAAAAGACCGCTAAAAAAATACATGCAACCATAATAGACAATATTCATATCAATGGGGCGGATTTCAACGTATTGATAAAATTGTTTAATAACAAAAATAAAATAAATGCGATATGTAAAATTTGGGAAAATCGTGTGAATTTTTGTAATGGATTTTACAATTGCAAATCAGATGAAGAACGTGTTGTTTATTTATCGACTTTGCCACACATAGGAAAAATAACCGCAAATCATTTAGCACGAAATTTAGGTGTTGATATTGTAAAATATGATGTTTGGATTCAACGTTTGGGCGTTCTGTACGGCGGAAATTCGGCGTTTTTTGATGAAATTGATAATGGGAAATTATCGCCGTTGATAAAAAAATTATGCGATGATATGTTTGCACATCTTGTTTCGGAAACAGGTTTGCCACGTGGATACATTGATGTTGTTTTATGGAAGGCCGCACAAACAGGTTTAATTAAATTTTAGCAGGGGAATAAATATGGTGGATGTAAAAATAGAGCAATCTTGGAAAGATGTTTTGTCATCAGAATTTGATAAAGATTATTTTATTAAATTGACCGATTTTGTGCGTGGTGAATATCTGGCTGGGAAAAGGGTGTTTCCCGCGGCAAAAAATATTTTTAATGCATTTAATTTGTGTCCTTTTGATAATGTAAAGGTTGTGATTATTGGTCAAGACCCTTATCATGAACCTGGCCAGGCACATGGGCTTTGTTTTTCTGTGCCAAACGGTATAACACCGCCACCATCGTTGATTAATATTTATAAAGAAATAGAATCAGATTTAGGACGACCAAGTAAAACCAATGGTGATTTAACATCGTGGGCAAACCAAGGTGTTTTATTGTTAAATTCTACGTTGACCGTTGCGGCACATTTGGCGGCATCACACGCCGGGCATGGTTGGGAAGAATTTACAGATGCTGTTATTCGTGCATTATCTGGACGGGAAGGGCTTGTTTATATGCTCTGGGGGTCGTATGCACAACGCAAGGCCGCAATTGTTGATGAAACAAAAAACCTTGTATTAAAAACTGTTCATCCATCACCGTTATCGGCATACAGGGGCTTTTTCGGTTGTAAACACTTTTCACGTGCAAACGACTATTTGACAGAACACGGTAAAACCGCAATAGATTGGTGATATTAGTAATTGTAGGTGAATGCAAGACCATAAAATGCATAAGAGTTATTTTCATCGGCCGTATTAGCATTTGAAAAATGTTGAATAAAAAATTCAGTTGCCCATTTATCGTTGAAATTATACCCAAGTGTCAATTTGAATTGAAAAAGTAATTTAGAACCTATGCGATCGTTTTGTTGTGCCTGTAATCCGACACCGGCCCCAAGTCCAGAATATAATTTATTATAACGAAATAATGCAATATCTTCGGTTATATAAAACATTGGGATAGTGTAATCTTGCCAATCCCAACCACGTTGAGAATATAAACCAATCGTTTGGGATATATTTAACGAGCGTCTTGCAGGAACCCTGAAAAAAGTAGTTGGTTGAGAGTATTGTATTGTTGCAACATAAAATGGTACGGGGTGTATTGGTGGTGGTAATAAAATACCGGTGTCAAAACCCTGGCCCAATCCAAAAGATATTTGTTGTTGGTATGTTCCCATAAAAGGGTCTTTTCGGGGAAACACCAAGGAATCCGCCATCACAGAAATCGGGAATAAACACAAAACCGAAAAAAATACTGTTGTCTTTCTCATGTGGACCCATTTTATCATAAAATCAAAGATAAAACAATCCGAAAGGTTTTATTGTTGCAAAGTGAAAAAAGTTTGTTATAATCATCCCCATTGGCGGCGTAGCTCAGTGGTAGAGCAGAGGAATCATAATCCTTTGGTCAGGGGTCCGAATCCCTTCGCCGCTACCAAAATAACAAACGACCCTTGTGGTCGTTTTTTATTTTGGTCTAGTCGCGAAAGATAAGGACCCCAGGTCCGACAAGCAGTAGATTTTGGAAGCGACAGTGCACCAAAATCGTTACGATTGCCGCGTAGGGCTTGCCCGAGCGAATCCCGAGTCGCACGAAATAAAATTTGGACACCGGCACAGGGGTCCGAACCGCAGCAAAAAGGCGGAATAACGCCGGTCCACCGAAGTTTTAACGAAGGTGGATTTTGCAAGGTGGCGAAGCAATCCCTTCGCCGCATAGTTGTGAAACGATAAAAATCTAAAAGACGGGCAAAATCAATAAATTTCTGCAAATTTTCTACACAATGGATACACAGATGTTTACATGGCGAAAAACTCTATATAAACAATCGTCAACAAAATAATATTTTCTATACAGTTTGAACTGTCATGTACACACAAAAACACTAAAAACATTGAAATTTGATTTTATTGTGTTATATTTAGGGCATGTTAAACAAAAAAGAAAATCTTTTTAAAGCATTTGGACAGAGCTTAAACGCAAGCCCTGTATCATTTTGCGTGGTTTCAACCTTTACCACAACCACCGCTTAAGGGCGGTGATATTTCTTATTTCTGGATTTTAAATCCATACAAGCAATTTTAAACAGTTTAACAATTAAATAAAAAAGGTTATAAAAATGAATAACAATGAAAATAATGTAAGCGGAAAACAAAGTTTTTCCGAAAGCGACCATCGTCGTATTGGTAAAGAATTAGACTTATTCTCGTTCAGCGAATACGTTGGTTCTGGATTGGCACTGTGGCATCCAAACGGTGCAATTATCCGAAATGAAATCGAAGATTTCTGGCGTAAAGAACACCGCAAAGCCGGATACAAATATGTATATTCCCCGGTTGTTGGTTTGAAACAATTGTGGGAAAAATCCGGCCACTTGGAACATTTTGCCGATTGTATGTATCCGCCTATGGATATGTCATTAAAAGACAAAGAGGAACAAGGTGCTTATTATGTAAAACCGATGAGCTGTCCTTTCCATGTCGCAATTTATAATGCATCGGTCCATTCGTACCGGGAATTGCCGATTAAATATTGCGAACTGGGTAATGTTTATCGTTACGAGGCATCTGGTGGTCTGCAGGGGTTATTGCGTGTTCGTTGTATCACGCAAGATGATGCCCATATCATTTGCCGCGAAGATCAATTCATGGAAGAATTGTCCAAGGTATTTGATTTCGGTTTGGCTTTCAATAAAATCTTTGGATATGATAAGTTCAAGGTTTATTTCTCGGTCCGCGATTTAGAGGGCAAAAAAGAGAAATATATTGATAACGAACCAGTTTGGCAATTTGCGGAACGTTCCATTAAACAAGTGTTAGAAGAGAAAAAAATCCCTTATGACATTGATGTTGGTGGTGCAAAGTTTTATGGGCCAGCCATAGATGTCAAAGCAGTTGATGCAAACGGCAAAGAATGGCAGTGTATGACGATCCAATTGGATATGAATCTGCCTGAAAAATGGGGAATGTCATATATCGGCGAAGACGGCCAAAAACATGTACCGATTATGCTGCACAGGGCAATTCTTGGGGCTATTGAACGCTTTATAGGCGTGTATTTGGAACGCTGTGGTGGAAAATTGCCAGTGTGGTTATCGCCGGTTCAGGTGCAAATATTACCTGTATCAGACAGACACCAAAAGGCAGCATTTGAAATCCAGCAAAAACTGATGGAAAACGATATTCGTGCAGAAGTTGATAATTCCGGCAATACGATTTCTTATCAAATCAGAAACGCTGTTAAGAAAAAAGTGCCTTACATTATTGTGGTGGGCGACAAGGAAATTGAAAACAACAGTATTTCAATTCGCTTACGTGATGGACAACAGATAAACGATATTCCTTTGTCTGATTTTATCAAGCGTATATCTGAGAAAATCAAAAATAAAAGCTTGGATTTATAACGTAAAACAACCGCCCATTCGGGCGGTTGTTTTTATTACTGGCTTGGACGATCGAATTCAACAGGGTATTTTAGTTGTGTTCAGCGTTCACAAAGACAAACCAGTACATAAGTAGCACCGAAAACTAATTGGTTACTTTTGATCCAAAGTTTCAATAATCCAATTTTTAATAACCAAAGGATACAATTTTGTGTCTCTTAAATCGGAAATTTTAATCTTTTCAAAACCTATCAAATCTTCTTTACTGTTGATTTCTTCGGTGTTTATATCTACACGTTTAACCACCTCAATACCATACAAGAAATTGCCTTTGGAATCATATCCCTGATTTTCAATAGCTAATAAAATGCCATCGTGAATAGTGATGTCTGATTCTGATATACCCATTTCTTCGTTTAGTTCACGTGTGATACATTGATTCAATGTTTCGCCTAACTCAAGACCGCCACCAGGCAAAAAATAATAACCACCAGCAAGGTGCTTGCATAGAACAATACAGTCGTCTTGTACAATTAAACATCTACTTGTAGTTTGTGTTCTCATTTTTTTTCGTCCTTTGTTTGGTTTCAGTATAGTTTTGAAAATGTTTTCTGTCTAGCAATAATCCTGCTAGCCGATATTTTTTTGTGGCACCAGACGCGTATCAATTCGCTTTGCAACATGACGGAATTATAATTCACAAATAATACGTATTCATAACAAACGATTTTAGATTGTTTTTTGATGGTCGATGTGATAAAATTCCTGTGTGCAGAGAGAAGAAAAAATCAAATCAGTAAAGCGTGGATTGACCCTGTTGCGTATAGGGTGGTTTTTCCATAATTTTCTGTTAATCGTTCCTGTTATTGTTTTGGTTTATGTGCAAAAAGGTATCACAATCGGCGACTTTTTCTTGATTCAGGGGATATTCCGTTTGGCTGCATTTTTGTTTGAAATTCCGTCTGGGTATATGTCTGATTGCCTTAGTCGTAAACGCGTTATGATTGCGGGTGGGGTTTTTGCATTGGCTGGCTTTGCAACAATAGCATTAGCATACGGTTTCTGGGCATTGATTTTGGGTGAATCATTACTGGGAATTTCAAGTGCGCTGTTTTCTGGCACACTAGAGGCGTATACATACGATTTGTTAAAACGTAATCACACACAAAAGCAATTCTTAAAGGAATATGGCAGTATTCAAAGTTGGTCCACAACCGCAACGTTTATCGCATCTGTGTTGGGCGGATTCTTTTATGCGTACGCGGGTGCAAATGGCCTGTTGTGGTTACAAGTTTTATTCGGTGCATTTGCAATATTTGCTTTTTTGTTCTTGCCAGAATTATTGGAAGTGCGACGCAAAGTCAAACACAAAGATGCAATTGTTGATGCGTTATCAATCACGACAACAACATTAAAAAACCCAAAATTGCGAAATTTAATTATATTCCCGTCTTTGTTTGCAGCATTTACCATCGTCATGTTTTGGGCGTTACAACCAATTATGGAGGCATCGGCCGTCCCGGTTGCGGTGTTTGGTTTGTTCACAGGGTTAAATCAACTGTCGTCAATATTCTTTGCAAAGTATGCTTACAAGATTTGTGGCAAGTTAGGCGAAATCAAAGTTTCGCTTATTAGTATTGGTACAATTATCGTTGGTATTACTATGGGGTTATTGGCAACCCATATTAGTTGCATGCCGTTGGTATATGTAGCGTGCGCTATTTTAGCGTTTTCAGTCGGCATACGCCAATTAAACAACCTGCAATATTATACTTTGATTCATCATTCAATTGAATCCAAGGAACGTGGTACGGTTTTATCTACACGCGCAATGGTGTCTACTGCATTGGGTGCACTATTTTTAAGCGCGGCCAAATTCTTGATGGACGGATATGGTGTAACCACAACATTGGTTTGTTTGTTCTGTGCAACAATATTGTTGGCAATCGCGCTTAAAAATGTAGCAAAGTATATCAAATAAATAAAGCCCGCAAATCTGCGGGCTTTTGTTTTATGGCATCAATCGTGATGGACCGCGGAACAGGAATGTTGATTCCCGTATTGTTGGCAATTCCAACAACTGCTTTATGAATCTTGCACCACCAAAACCCCAACCACCATGTGGTGGCATGCCATAGCGGAAACAATCCAAGTACCATTGCAAACCCTCTTGGTGCAATCCTTTGCTACGCAACTGTTCGCACAGTTTGGCATAAGATTCTTCACGTTGGGCACAGGTCACGATTTCAACGCCTTTGTACAGCAAGTCGGCAGATACCGATATTTCGTGTCCATGCTTGTCTGTCGCTTTTTTATGATAGAATGGACGCGATTCCCATGGCCATTCGGTCACGAACACAAAATCAGATCCGTACTTTTCTTTGACATAATCGCCAAGTGCCTTTTCTTCGGCGGTTGTGATGTCCGGTTGTTCGGATGCTGCACCCATTTCACGCAGGATTTCTTTGGCCTGGGCCATCGTGATACGTGGAATCGGCTTTTTCAATTGGAATTCGGTAATACCGAAATACTTTTCTATTTCCTTGCCACACGTCTTTTTAATGGATGTCAGCATATATGAAATCGCACTTTCAAGTTCCGACATCACTTCTTCAAAACTCTCAATGTATGCCATTTCACCATCAAAAGACGTGAATTCTGTCGCGTGACGTGTCGTAAAAGACTTATCTGCACGAAATGCCGGTGCAACTTCGAATACGCGTTCGAGGCCACTGGCAATTGCCATTTGTTTGAATAATTGTGGCGATTGGGCCAGGTACGCGGTTTGACCAAAGTATTCCAGTTTGAATAATTCCGCCTTGGATTCCGATGGTGTCGCCATAATCTTTGGTGTTTGGATTTCGATGAATCCTTGTTTAGTCAGGTATTCATGATATCCGGCTGTCATTGCAGATATTGCACGCATAATTGTTGCACCACGTGGGCTACGCAACGACAAAAATCGCCAATCTTGCGATTTTTCCGGGGTTACTTCCGTGCTGCCTTTTGGGGTGACAGGTATCGGTGTCGCTTCGGCCAATGACATTATCTCGATTTCGGATGTTTGTATTTCAAAACCAGACTCTGTACTTTTTGTTTTCACAACGGTTCCCGTCACAGATATGATGGATTCAGTTGTGATTTCTTTTACTTTCTCAAAGGCTGCCGATTCACGTTCAATAACACATTGAACGGTTCCGGTTATTTCACGCAGGACAATAAACGCAACACTCGATTGTTCACGTATTGTTTGTGCGTGACCTTTGATTGTTATTGTTTCGCCAATTTTTTGTGGAATTTCGGCGATA
>CACYQE010000036.1:599-8383 GCA_902776515.1 uncultured Pseudomonadota bacterium | reverse complement strand
TTTTGTTTCTGTTGTATTTTCTTCAATAGCGGCATTTGGCGATTGACCAATTTTAAATGCTTCGGTAATAATTGTCCCGTTTGGATCCTTTGATGCGGCGGCACCACTGCGGCGATTGACACGCACGAAATTCAACCCATCCGGAACAGCAAACGGTTGATTTTTTTGGTTTGCTAATACCACTTTCATAAATTCTGCAAACACGTTTGCGGCCATGTGACTGCCGGCACCACGTCCCAATGGTTTTGGGGTATCATATCCCAGATAGACCCCCGCAATAACGTCCTTGGAAAAGCCGACAAACCAAACATCTTTGACATCATTGGTTGTTCCTGTTTTACCGGCGATAGTGTGCCCAGGAATTGCCGCCTGGCGACCGGTTCCGCGTTCAACGACACCCTGTAATATAGAAACCAATTGATATAAACTCTGGGGGTCGGACAAAGGCTCTGATTCAACTTTGGTTTCTGGGGGTAATAAATCCGGTGACCATTCCAAAATCTGACTTTTTTTGCCGCCAATAACATTACCATACCGGTCTTCGATATAGTCGACCATTTGTGGTTCTATTTTGCGTCCACCGTTTACAAACGCCGAATACCCCAACACCAATTTTTCCAACGTGGTTTCCCCAGACCCCAGTGCCATTGACAAGTTCAAATTTTTCATATCACGTGGATATACGCCGAAACGTTGTGCAACCTCGATAGCGTTATCAACGCCTATTTTATCGACCAGTCTAACACTTGGCACGTTTCGTGATGTTTCCAACGACAATCTTAATGGTATGTCGCCAAGGAATTTTTTATCGTAATTTTCAGGCTTCCAAAGACTGTCGTTTTCACGCCATCCGACAATTGGGGTGTCTGATAACATTGCCTGGGGGGACATTCCGCGTTCCAATGCAGCCAAATAAACAAACGGTTTAATCGTACTGCCTATTTGACGCATTGCCTGGGTTGCACGATTAAAAGAGCTTTCCGAAAAAGAACGTCCACCCGACATCGCCAATACACGCCCAGTATGTGGATTCATTGCGATAACGGCACCTTGTAATTTATCTGTTCGACCGTTGTTATACGTATCCAAAACCTTGTTTAATGCGGCCGATGCAGCACGTTGGTATTCGGGAATGATGGTCGTTTTGATATACAAACCCTCGTTGTATAAAGCATCACGTCCCAGCTTGTTCAATAATTCACGGCGAACCTCTTCGGCAAAATATTGAAACGCAGGTTCCATTTGTGCGGTAAAACCACTGTTTATATTCAATGGTTCTGATGCAGCGGTGGCGGCTTCATCTTTGGTTATATATCCTTCTTCAACCATACGCCGCAAAACATAGTTACGCCGTTCTTCGGCACGGGCACGGTCGTTTGGGGCCTTGGGCAGCGAGGCCAAAAACGCACATTCAGACAAACTTAATTTTGATACCGGTTTATTAAAATACATCAATGCCGCAGAACCCACACCGTATGCACGTGCACCAAGGAAAATTTGATTCAAATAAAGTGTCATTATGTGTTGTTTTGAAAAAGTACGTTCCAAACGTAATGCCAATATGGCTTCCTTGATTTTGCGTGAAATTGTTCGATCGGAATTCAAAAAAAAGTTTTTTGCAACCTGTTGAGTTATTGTCGATGCACCTGTAAACGTGGTGTTAAAACCAAGAACACGCATAAAATTATTTATTGATGCACGTAAAATACCCTGGGCATCAATGCCGGGATGTGTCCAAAAATTTTGATCTTCGGCGGCAACGAATGCATTAATCAATTGTGGTGGCATATCTTCAAAATCAATAAATACACGGCGTTCTTCGGCGTATTCGATAAGTAAACTGCCATCTGCGGCATATAAACGTGTGGCAACAGGTGGTGCGTATGTTGCGAGTTTTTTATAATCTGGTAAATTACCACCATAAATTAAAAACATCGCCGCAACCATTGCAATAAGTGCAACAACGAACCAAAAAATTATATGCAAAAATACACGAAAGACTTTTTTTAATTTCATAGCAACAATCTTAAAATAAAAATTTTTCGTTTGCAAGTATGTTTGGTGTTAAAAAACTAACAAAAAAAACAGGGGGTGTTTTACCCCCGTATTATACAAAAACACTTTTTTATAATTCGACTTTGCCGTTTGTGGCAATTAAATCCGCACCCATGTCGATTTTCCCACCGGCTTCACGTACCAATAAATCCCCGGCTGCAACTTCAGCATAATCCAATGTGTTTGATACAAATGCATCAAACTTACCCGCAGCAACCCACGCCAAATCCATTGCCGGGCACCCGGTATAGCGGATATTTGCCGCAGATGTCGGATTTCCATTAATATTATTGTATGCGACCGTTAAATCAGAAGGTTCGCTTAAATTTGAAACACGAATACGTGCCGAATGAAATGCCGAATATGCAAAGGCCCCGGCCCCGGATTCCGCATAATAAAGATATTCGTCAATTGGGGAATAAACCAGTGCGATTTTTGTTTCGTCCATTGAACGCAATGCCAACGATATGGCAAAGCGTGAATTACCACGAACGAAATTAGCCGCACCCGATAAAGCCAAAACAAATTCGTCACGTCCATCACCTTCACGAACCATATTTGGGGTCAACAACCCCGCAGATGGACGAACCAATAACAAATCAGATAAAATACTATCTTCGATTCGGGCGGCGGCACGATGAACAAAATCACGTGCACCACGCAATGACTGTTGCAAACTTTCAACCTCGCCAAAATCGTGACGTAACCCAGAAGCAGTCCTTTGTAACGCCACAAACATCTTGTTCAGTTCAGGTGAACCTTTGATAAGCAGTTCCATTGCAGCCCCCCAAGTGTTTGATTATTTAAAATTAAAAACCAAAACCTGCAAATTTCTTTTTGAAATCAGCCGTGCGGCGACCCTTGTCACTTACATTAGAACGTTGACCGGTCCACGCAGGATGATTGCAACAATCAACAGACAAAACCAAGTCTTTGTTTTTAGACGAAAACATTTTAACAGTTTTACCATCTGTTCTTGTTACGTTGATTTCATAGTATTCAGGATGAATTCCTTTTTTCATCGCATACCCCTTATGTTTTTTTGAATTTAGCCCGCAAATTATACAGGCTTTTTTCCAGAAATCAAGGTAATAATTGAAAAAGTGGACGATTAGTACCGTCCTATACAGCCAAGATATGAATTACCCGTGGATTCCAGTATGTTCACAAACTTATTTTTATCGTGACCGGAAAAAAGTGCCAATATTGTTCCGGCATCTGTTGCCAACATATCAGCTACTGTTGCGATTTCAGAACTCATTCTTTTGAAAAAACCACTTGTTGGATATATTTCTGCTGCGAATAATTGATGTTCGGCGGAACGTTTACCGTGGATGTTTTTCCCTGATTCAATTACCATTAACTGACATTCCGGGGATATTATCAGTTTGTTGGTTACCAGTGCGTTTCCACCCAACAATTCACCCCACCACCCAGTAGAACCATAAAATACAGGATAATATATAACTGCATCAGGATGTTCGTTAAAAACGCCGTTAATATCCAATTCGTCCGTAATAACATCAGGCATCATCCCAGTAGTGCTGTTTATGACACGCCTGGCCGTCTGGTATTCGTTATCAGATTTCATTTTTCGTGGCCAATAAAGAATCGGATTTTTACTCATCAGTGAGAATTATATCAGATTCGGTCGAAATAAAAAAGCCCACTTAGTAAAATAAAGGACTTGATTTTTTATTTTCCTAACTTTTCCCACCATTTTGAAAGGCTTGAACGCATAATTCCAAAATCTTTTTTTGCATTGTCATAGAATTTTGAAGATATTTCTACGTTGAACAAGGTTTTGATAAGTGCCGGTATTGATGTCATAAATATCGCAAAAAACGCCCCCATAATTACGATGTTAATAAGTCCGTCGTTACGTAACATCAATCCATCCATCAAAATTTTCGAATCGTTTTTAGCGATTGATTCTTGGATTACTGACATACCGCCCAGGTTGCCGAATATCACATCCAAAAACATTGAACCAAATATTAAAAACACGCCGGTCAGGGCAATACCAATTGTTCCCTTGATAACATCATTAATCATAACATCAAAAGTCCGGCCGGCCTTGGGGAATATTGACCAGTCTTTGAAAAGCCATGACAACAGCATCAATGGCAACATAATAAAGTCCATTGATAATGTTATAAATATTTCCAGAAAATATAAAGGTATCGGCAGCAAAGCAAAGAAATACACAACTAATACCAACAGGCCCGCCAACAAAATTGGTACATTTGGGAATATCGGGACACCCCACATAATATGGTGCATATATTCTTCATTAAACGACATATTCAGCATTGTCCAACCAACAGTCATCCCAAGTCCTGTTGTTTGATGAATCGATGATAATTCGCACGCCAATCCGCTGCGTAATTTGGTTGAAAAAGCACCCAGTGAATTACCGCTTTTATCAACTATTGATGTTTGGTCAAGGTTGTTGTCGGCTAATGCTGTTGCAATAACACATTCGTTAAATTTTTGATTGTCCCCAACAATACGATATACCGATGTCCCGATGTTAAATACAGGTTCTATGACAACAGTGCTTATCAGGCGGGGTAATGGGCTGACCAGTAAAACGATTACGATGAACAATTTAACAAGTCTGGTTCCAAAATCGCTGACCAGTTCCCAGGGTTTGTCCACTTTGAGATTTAAATATCCGGATACAATCTTCCATGTGAAAAAAATTCCGGTCAATCCCGCCGCCATTGGAATAACAACACTGCCGATGCCGGAATATATCCCAGGTATCATTGTTGATAATGATGACATTATTGATGAAAACATACTGCATGTCCAACACGAAGAAAAAAATTGCAAAGCATCGGACATATTCACAGGTGATACACTGCGGTATATTGAAAAACCAACGGTCCCCAATGCCGCGGCACCAACACCGCCGGCAACAATCAACCATGGTGCAAACGCACTTGCCGTCAATGGCAAGAACGAACAAAACACGATGAAAAATTTTTTTAATCGACTCATTGAATTTTATTATATCACATTTTGGCATAATGTGATATAATTCAAAACAGAAAAAATAAAAAATGTTTGGGGGATTGATTTCTGCATTTTTATCCAAGCGAAAATTATTGCCAGTAGTCTTACTGGGGGTGCTGTTATTGCCTAGCAGTGCTTTTGCGGTCAGTATTGTTGATAACCTGGATTTGACACCAATTATACCGATTGTTTTGGAATCTCTTCTTTCTGTTGCCAAGGGCAGTTACGATTATTTTGTAGGAAATGGTAACGGGATAATTTATATAATGGTTTGGACATTTATGGCGGTGTCCATATTTTTGTATTTGGTTGGTATGTATTTTCCAAAAAATTGGACCGAATTTTTGGGTTTTTCCGGTGGGGGTGAAATGTGGGGTGACAAAATCAGTGGTTTTTCAATGGCTACGACTGTTGGAAAAACCGCAATGCGTGCCCTGATAGCATCGGTTTTTTTATTACAAGTAAAACCAATATATTTAACCCAGGTATTGGTGAATCCTTTTTTGGAATTCGGTGCATATTATTCCGAAACAATTCTTGATGTTTCGCGTGATAAATCGGCACCCGTTGCATTAACGTGTCCGGAAACTATTGTTAATACCGGGTGGATTACGAAACACAGTTGTGAATTTATGATGCGACCTGTTCATGATTTAGCGGTTATGAATAATACTGTTATAAAGCGTGGTTTTAGATTTTTATCACGTGGGTTACGTGGGTTGTCCAGTCCTATCCCCAGGGGGGGCGAAAACTTTTTAAACATTGTTACGGGAATTGCGTTAATTGCGGCGTTTGTTGGTTGTAATGTTTTTATGGGGTTGTTGGTAATCCAAGGTATATTTAATTTCGGTATTGCGTTGATTCTTTATCCTTTCCAGGTTTTGGGTTGGGTTGCAAAACGCAACGATAAATGGTTTGATATATGGCCGGCATTTGACGGAATTGTCAAAGCGTTACAACAATTGGTAATAACTATGATTGCATGTTCCTTTATACTGGTTATAAATATTGCGGTGGTCAAGGCTCTGTTTCAATGGAACAGTTCAATGTTCGTTATTCCGGCCGGGGGCAGCGCATCATCCAATGTTCCAACAACATCTGTGGTAACAAATGCGGTTGATTTTGGTGGACATTCTGTTTTATGGTTGTCATCTATACTTACGTTCTTTTTAATGTCGGCGATATTCAACAAAACGCGAGAGATGTTAAAGAGTTATGCACCAGGAATGACAGGTATGTATGACAAGGTTCGTGGCGACATAAAAACCCATACTAACAAAGCAAAAAGCATCGCGGATTTCGCGAAGAAAACGGTTAAATTTATTAAGAAATGAACGATTTTTTGAACAGTTTAGTCGAAAGAGTGACCCAATGTTGGGGCTGTGCTGTGTTCGATAATTTATTTACCGTTGTTTCCGATGCGGGTGGTGCGGTTTATAATAAATTAGCCTATGTTTGTTTGGGAATTTTCTGCGTTATATTTGGTTTTTATGTGTTTTGGGCGGTGTGGCAACATGTGAATCCTAAAAAAACAGAAACATCTGACAAGATGTATATGAAAACCATTGGTCGTGTGTTTATAAATTCGTTTTTCGCGTTGGCTTTGTTGGGAGCGGGCGTTGCTGTTCCTCGTTTCGTTACAAAAATAACTTTTGAACCGGTTGCGGATGTTGCATTGACATATACTTATACGATGTTAAACACTGATGAAACCAAGGTTAATCAAAAGGTTTCCTATCAACCGAAAAACGTGTCAGATAATGGTATATATTCCACTCATTTAAGGAATACGATAATTTCTTTGATGAAAACCACAATAACCCAATTCCAATCGTATATGAAAATTGGTGTCGTCATCATAGAAAAATCGTTTACTTGGTCGAATTTTTTAACAATCAGCGGCATATTAACGAATATATTATTTTTTGTCATAGGTTTATATTTGTTTTATAACTTTTTTAAATTGTTTTTGCGTTATTGCTTTTATTTTGTTGATGTAATAATTGCGATGGCTATGTTCGCTTTCTTTTTCCCGATTGCCCTGATGTTGTTTGCGTTTCGTGGTTCCCAGGGTCCCGGGTGGTTATCTGGGCTGGGTAAAGGATTGGGAACAAATCAAATTAAAAATTTGGTAAATGCAATTGTGACACTTGTCGCGGTTATAATTACATATACTGTTATGACATTGATAATATCACGTTTCTTTGTTGATGCTAACGAAGCGGATTTAATGTCGGCAATTACATCTGGTGAAATTTTCTCGTACGATTTATCCGAAGACAAAGCGGCAACATTGACACTTGGTGGTGCAATCGTTTTACTGTTTGTTTTGAATTTCCTTTACGAACAAATCCCCCAGGTTTCAAAAATGATATTATCTGTGTTTAACGTAGGTGAATCAAACAAAGAAAGTGAAGCGTTGGCAAATGATGCAAGCAAATTGTTTGGTATAACAACCGCGGGTGCAAAAACTATAAGTTCTTTGGTCGTTAATAACGGTCAAAAGCCAGGAGATGAAAAATCTGGCGGCAACAAAGAAAACGCCGAAAACAAAAAAGAAGAAAAGAAATAAGACGATACCAAAATGATAAAACTACTGATTGGAAAAATTGTTAGATTTGTTATGGGGGCAACCGCCCTGGGGATTGGTATTTGGTATGTCAGCTCCTCTATTTCTGGCTCTTCGTTAAGTTATGTTAGTATGAGCA
>CACYQE010000036.1:0-535 GCA_902776515.1 uncultured Pseudomonadota bacterium | reverse complement strand
TATGGTATTGGGCGATGCATCAGAAAAATTCTGGAATACTATCACGGAACATTTATGGGTTTTAATGGCGTTTGGTTTCGGTTTGTTTTTATTGGTTCACACCATAAAGCATTTGTTTAAAGCTTTTACTGATACAACAAAACTGGATACCGGTGAAAAGAGTTTGGATTTCAAGGGATGGTTTGATACTGTTTGGCGTCAGGCTGCAAAGATAATGATTGCTGGTGCGGTTTTGGGTGCGTTTGGTATGGGCGGACCAAAATCTATAAAAACATTGGCGGATATAACAATACAACCTGTTATGTATGTTGGGACATCGTTGTCAATGGTGGCAACAGGCGTTTCAGATGTGGCACAATGTAATCCAGGATTTGAAAATCCTGATAACCCAATGAATGCTGTGTCTGGTTCGTTTATGTGTGTGGTTGGTAATGTTAACAGTGTTATTTTGGGTGGTGCGGCCGGTGGGTTCGCATTAATGAATTATTCGTGGATGGGTTTGGGTGGTGGCGTGTTAACCTGGCTGGTTGGGTTG
>CACYQE010000035.1 GCA_902776515.1 uncultured Pseudomonadota bacterium | reverse complement strand
GCTGACGAGATACCGGCCTACGCCGGTATGACGAAGAAGGGGCCGGGGTGACGAGTGAGAAATCGGAATTACAAAGAAAAGAAATAACACTAACCACTATTTCTCTTCTTCGTCTTTGCCTAAACCGATTGTGTTTTTAACTGGTTCAATAATTGTCTTTTTTGCACTGTCCAATGTTCGTATCAATGCACGACGAATTTTACCCGATATTGTCATAGGCAAACTGTCTACGAATTCAATTATACGTGGATACTTGTATGTTGCTGTTCTGTTACGAACGTGGTCTTGCAGTTGACGGACCAAAATATCGTTGCCTTGGAAATATTTGTTTAAAACAATCGTTGCCTTGACGGCTTGACCGCGATTCGGGTCAGGAACGCCGGTAACCGCAACCTCACGCACGGCCGGATGTTCTAACAACACACTTTCTACTTCAAACGGGCTGATACGATACCCAGAAGATTTAATCAAATCATCATTACGGCCAACAAACCAGTAATACCCATCTGCATCACGGTATGCAACATCACCAGTATGATAATATCCATCACGGAATACGGCGGCCGTACGTTTTTCATCCTTGTGATATTTTTGGAATAAACCGACCGGACGACCTTTTTCCAAAGAAATGCAAATTTCACCAACCGTTCCATCCGGAACAGGGCGACCGCCTTCGTCCAATAATTTAATATCGTATCCAGCGGCAGGCATACCCATACTGCCGGGTTTTGGTTCAATCCACTGGTTTGTGAATAATTGGATACATGTTTCCGTTTGACCGAAACCTTCGTGTAATTTGATGCCGGTCATTTCCAAAAAGCGTTCGTATACTTCGGGGTTTAAAGCCTCGCCAGCGACATCAGCCTTGGTCCATGCGGATAAATCATAATTTGATGCATCTGCGTGAATCAACATACGATAAACAGTTGGTGGTGCACAGAAAGATGTAACATGATTTTCAGAAATTTGTCGCAACAAATCATGTGCGGTAAAGATACCACTAACATCAAATATAAATACAACCGCCCCGGCCAACCATTGACCATACATCTTGCCCCATGAACATTTTGCCCAACCCGATTCGGATAAAGTAAAATGTATATCGTTGTCATTTAACCTTTGCCAAAACAGTGCGGTGTTTATATGACCCAATGGATAAGTGTAATTATGTGCCACCATCTTTGGCATATCAGTTGTTCCACTGGTGAAATAAATAACCATAGTATCAGTATTTTCATTTGGAACACGTTCAAACGTATCCGGCATTGTGTTGATAGATTCGGCCACTTCGTCATTTGAAATCAACATAACATCCGAATCGCCAATTGCCGTTTTGATTTCATTTATAATATGTCCATCGTCAAAAGCGATGATAGCCTTGGATTCGGCGGCATCGATTCGATATTTTATATCTTCGGCCTTTAATTGATTGGTTGATGGAATAGGGATGACACCCACCTTGTGCATAGCCATCATTAAAACCCAATATTCCCAACGGCGGCGTAAAAATAACAGAACCGTATCGCCCTTGGTCAGTCCGCGTGATACCAAGAAATTTGCGACAGAATTGGACATCTTGGATAAATCAGCAAAGGTAAAATCTTTTTTATTACCGTTGTCATCGACCCAAATGATTGCTTTTTTCTCGGGTGTTTCTTTTGCAATCACATCAATTACATCGTATGCGAAATTAAAATTTTCCGGCACGATTGGTCGTGCGTTTTCGATGTAGTCCTGATATGAATCAAAATGTTGTTTTGATAAAAACCTTGTTGCGAACATATTTTTTGCCTTGTTTTTTATATATTTTTGCTCGTTTTGAATAATGCAACAATAAAAGAAAAATACAAGTAAAATAAAAAAAAGTTGCATTTGTATATAACTGCACTATAATCCGACCGTTCCTTCTGAACGTTTGTTTGTTGTATGAACGGAGTATAGCTCAGTCTGGTAGAGCGCTACGTTCGGGACGTAGAGGTCGTAGGTTCGAATCCTGTTACTCCGACCATAAATTGAAATCGCCGGTTTGTCCGGCGATTTTAATTTATCATAGGTCGGGTCAGGATTTGAACCTACGAAGTAGTGGTTCGAACCGCCGGCGAGAGGCAGACGAAAAAATGTAAAAAATAAAATAATAAGTTTTGCAAAATTTTTTTTATTTGCGATAATCTGGCGGTTATGAAAAAGAAAACAAAAAAACGTATAACAAAAATTATTATTGGTGTTGTTGCCATCTGTTTGGCGGTGGCTTTTTTTGCGTTGCAAATTTGGTCTGGGGTTTCGCGGCCTGTGGTGTTTGTAATAAAACCCGGGGAAAATGTTTCGACCGTTTCGGCACGATTATCAAAACAGCATTTAATAATCAGCGATTCGCTGTTTAAATTGGCTGTTAAATTTAATGGCGGGAAAATACAAAGTGGTGAATATGATATTCCGCGTGGAACATCTGCGTGGCGTATCGCATCAATGTTTTCGCATGGGCGAATCGCAACTGTGAAAATTGTTATTCCCGAAGGTTTGACCATATTGCAAATAAAACATCAATTAAAAGAAGATAAAAATTTATCGGGTGATGTCGATTGTGATAAATCTTCGGCGTGGGGTGTTGTGTGTGATTTAGCGGATGGCGATGTGTTTCCTGATACATATCGTGTTGCACGTGGAACGAATCGTTTGGCGGTTTTGGATTTGGCACATAAAAAGATGAACGCTGTAAAAACTAAATGGATGTTGGCACGTAAAAATCCGCCGGCACCATTGCGTAACTGGGACGAGGTTTTAATTTTGGCATCTATTGTTCAAAAAGAAACACCAAAAACCTCTGAAATGCGAATCGTGGCCAGTGTTTATTTGAACAGATTGCGGCGTGGTATGCGGCTCCAGGCTGATCCTACGGTTGTTTATGCATTGACGGATGGTTATGGTGATATGCGTGGAACACCATTGTTGCGTGATGATTTGAAAATAGACAGTCCATATAACACATACCGCAATAATGGTTTGCCGCCATAAGAACATATCAAAAATCATGTTGATTGGCGAAAAATAAAACGCCAAAACAATCCCGAATACGAAGAAGCGTTTAAGTAGTGGTTAGTGTTAGTGATTAGTGGTTTGTGAATCGTCATCCCGATGAAAATCGGGATCTTGTCAGACTCTGTCGCGGATTAGTCTCAAGCGGTTGCAACAAGACCCCGGCCTACGCCGGGGTGACGTTTCAATTTTTGCGGGGCCCGATACGCCAGTATGACCGAGAAAAAGCCCGGGATGACGATTCTCTAATCACTAACCACAAACCACTAAACTTGGGAATTTTTTCCGAATCGAGCGGTGCCGATTGTATCATATTTCAAAACATTTTGCAAAAATCTTTTTCCTTGAATTGTTTCCCATAATGGGGTTTAATGACATTAACTAGGACAAGATTTCTAGTTCAAATTAAACAAAAAGGAAAGGATAAAGTATGAAAAAAATTGCTTTAACATCTTTATTGTCTGTATTCGCCGTTTCCGGTGCATACGCTGCAAACACAATTGACGGTAATCCGTTGTATATGCCAAAGGCTGGCCACTTCTACAGTGAAACAGCTTTGTCTTCACATTCCGAAACAACAAAAGATTGGACATTGGGTGAAGAATTTGGTTATGGTATCACAGATAAATTGGCGGTTAGCGTTAAAGCTGGTTTTGCTGAAATGGCCGAAGACGAAGCATTGGGTGGCGATGATGAAATGTTTGATCGCTATGGCTGGACAGATTTGGGCGTGAAAGCAACATTCCGTGCATTGGACAAAGGTGCATTGAAAGTTGATGCATACGGTGCATATAATGCCGGTGCAATTGCACAGGGTGCTGGCGGTTTGGCTGTTCACAGTGATTTGGCTGATGACACTTTCTGGTTTGATAAAGATTTGACTGGTTATACATGGACAGCGGGTGTTCGTGGTGGTTACACAACAGCACAATTCACAGTTGCTGGTCATATCGCATACGAATACTTGAACGCAGAATCATTCAACTGGGGTGATTATGGTCAACACTCATGGAAGTTTGGTGTAGACGGTCAATTCGTTATCAACGATATGTTCAATTTGGTTGCTGGTGTTGAATATACCGGTGTTTCCAATGACAAAGTTGCAACATACACAGATGTTAAAAGTTTGGCAGATGTTGAAAATGCTGGTCGTTGGACAGGTACGTTTGGTGTAAACTATAACATTGATGCAACAAAGTATGTTGGTGCTTATGTTAACGGTGCTATGAAACACTGGAAAGACAATGGTGAAAAAGGTTGGGAAGCAGAAGACGGATTTGGCTTTGGTGTTAAATTCGGTATTGATTTCTAATCAACCATTAAACTATAAAAACACCGACCGTTTGGCCGGTGTTTTTTTGTGGTTAGTGATTAGTGATTAGTGGTTTGTGTTAGTGGGTGGTTGGTAGTGGGGTGTGGTTTGTGAATCGTCATCCCGATGAAAATCGGGATCTCGTCAGACTTTGTTGCGGATTAGTCTCAGGCGGTTGCAACAAGACCCCGGCCTACGCCGGGGTGACGTTTCAATTTTTTTGGGTGATTTCGGCCGGGGTCTCGTTCGGCTTTGTCGCGGTTCCATCCCCTTCTTTTCCAAAGAAGGGGTGGCGGGTAGCACCCGCCGGGGTAGTTTGGTGTTGATGCCGAGTCACTGTCGCGGATTAGTCTCAGGCGGTAATGCAGAGATACCGGCTTTCGCCGGTATGACGACTCACTAACCACAAACCACTAACCACCACCCACTAATCACAACCCACAAAAATATGGATTTTTCCTTGACAACCGCCACCTTTGGGGTTATAGTATGGACGCTTTCCGTGTAAATAAGGAGAGTAAAAACACAGAAAAGTGCCGTAAAATGACAGATTTATAATTGCGGTTTCGCCGTTAAAATAAGTCTGATACGGTCCTTTTGTGTAGTAAAAAGGTAAAGAAAAAACAAAGAGATATTGAATGCCAACAGTGAATCAACTGATTCGGAAACCACGTACCAAGGGTCGCGACAAAAGTGACGCACCTGATATGGGTGGAAATCCGCAAAAGCGTGGTGTTTGCACACGTGTGTACACAACCACACCTAAAAAACCTAACTCTGCTCAACGTAAAGTTGCCCGTGTTAAACTGGCAAACGGTCATGAAGTTACCGCGTATATCCCTGGGGAAGGTCATAATCTTCAGGAACACAGCGTTGTTATGATTCGTGGCGGTCGTGTAAAGGACTTGCCCGGTGTTAAGTATCATATCATTCGTGGTGTTTTGGATACCAAGGGCGTAGAAAGCAGAAAACAAGGTCGTTCTTTGTATGGTGCAAAGAAGGCTGCAAAATAATTACATACGGTTATCCGTATGAGTAATCCGAACTTTTCGGGTGAAGAACAAAAGGAAATAAAATATGTCAAGACGTAAAGCCGCAGCAAAGCGTGAAATTTTGCCAGATTCAAAGTATAACAATCTGGTTGTTGCGAAATGTATTAATGTTGTTATGGAAGATGGCAAGAAAGAAGTTGCCGAAGGTATCGTTTACGGTGCTTTGGAACGTTTGAAAAAGATTGCCAAAGATGGTAATGAATTGGTTTCTTTCTTGGAAGCTGTTGATGCGGTAAAACCATCGGTCGAAGTCAAAGGTCGCCGTGTTGGTGGTGCGACTTATCAGGTTCCGGTCGAGGTTCGTAAAGAACGTCAGCAAACTTTGTCTTTGCGTTGGATTATTGGTGCAGCTCGTAAACGTGGTGAACGTTCAATGGAAGAACGTTTGTTCGCAGAATTGCGTGATGCGTTAAATGGCACTGGTGCCGCGTTCAAAAAGAAAATTGACACACACAAGATGGCAGAGGCCAACAAGGCGTTTGCTCATTTCCGTTGGTAATATAAAAAGAAAAGGAAAGAATAAATGTCTGTTGGAAAAACTGCCCCTTTACATATGTATCGTAATATCGGCATTATGGCACACATTGATGCCGGTAAGACAACAACATCTGAACGTATTTTGTTCTATACCGGTAAGACATACAAAATTGGTGAAGTGCACGATGGTGCTGCGACAATGGACTGGATGGCCCAAGAACAAGAACGTGGTATTACAATTACATCTGCGGCAACGACATGTTTTTGGCGTGATCACCGCATTAATTTGATTGATACACCGGGACACGTTGACTTTACAATGGAAGTTGAACGTTCTTTGCGTGTTTTGGACGGTGCGGTTGCTGTTTTCGAATCGGTATCTGGTGTGCAACCACAAACAGAAACTGTATGGCGTCAGGCTGATCGCTATAATGTTCCACGTATTTGCTTTATTAACAAGATGGATCGTATCGGTGGAAACTTCTTCCGTTGTGTGGATATGATTCGTGAACGTTTGGGTGCAAATCCATTGGTTTTGAATTTCCCAATTGGTGCTGAATCTGATTTCCGTGGCGTTGTTGATGTTTTGGAAATGAAGGGATTGATTTGGGAAGACGAAACAGGTTCTCATCCCGTAACAATCGAAATTCCAGAAGAATTGAAAGCAAAAGCACAGGAATTGCATGACAAATTGATTGAAGAAGCAGTTACCCAGGATGATGCCATTATGGAAGCATACATGGAAGGCAAAATCCCAGATCACGATACAATCAAAAAATTGTTACGCAAGGGTGTTATTGCCCAGGCTTTCGTTCCGGTCTTGTGTGGAACAGCGTTCAAGAACAAGGGTGTTCAACCGTTGTTGGATGCGATTGTTGACTATTTGCCGTCACCTTTGGATGTTCCTGCGATTAAGGGCACCAAGATGGATAAAGAAACCGCTGCGGAACGTCATCCGGATCCAAAAGAACCGTTCAGTGCCTTGGCATTTAAGGTTGCAAATGATCCGTTTGTCGGAAACTTGATGTTTATCCGTATTTATTCTGGTAAATTGCAATCAGGTTCTTATATCTATAATTCTAACCGTGATAAACGTGAACGTGTTGGTCGTATGTTGTTGATGCACGCAAATACTCGTGAAGAAATCAAAGAAGCTTCGGCTGGTGATATTATCACATTGGTTGGTATGAAGGAAACAATTACTGGTGATACGTTGTGTGATGAAAATAATCCAATTATTTTGGAAAACATCCACGTCCCAGAACCGGTTATTTCTATTGCTGTTGAACCAAAAACCAAGGCTGATATTGAAAAGATGTCTTTGGGTTTACAAGCATTGGCCAAAGAAGACCCATCGTTCCGCGTATCTGTGGACGAAGAATCTGGTCAAACAATTTTGGCGGGTGTTGGTGAATTGCATTTGGAAATTTTGGTTGATCGTTTGTTGCGTGAATTCAAAGTTGACGTTAATGTCGGTGAACCACGTATCGCGTATCGTGAAACATTCCGTAAACCTGTGACCGAAGAATACACCCACAAGAAACAGTCTGGTGGTTCCGGTCAATACGCCCAGGTGAAAATTGAATTTGAACCGTTGGAACCGGGCAAGGGATACGAGTTCGAAAACAAGATTGTCGGTGGTGCGATTCCAAAAGAATACATCCCCGGGGTAGAAAAAGGATTGAAGATAGCACAACAGACAGGTGTTTTGATTGGCTATCCGACAGTGGATTTCAAAGCAACATTGGTTGATGGTAAATATCACGAAGTTGACTCTAATGTGTTGTGCTTTGAAATTGCGGCACGTGCCTGCTTCCGCGAAGCAATGAAAAAGGCCGCGCCAAAGTTGTTGGAACCGATTATGAAACTTTCGGTTAACACACCGGAAGAATATGTCGGTGACATCATCGGTGACTTGAACAGCCGTCGTGGACAAATCAATGGTATCGAAACCCAGTTTGGAAACCAGGTTATTTCTGCGTTCGTTCCACTGGCGAATTTGTTCGGGTATGTCAAAACATTGCGTTCTTTGTCCCAAGGTCGTGCAAATCCATATATGGAATTGTCACACTATGACGAAGTTCCACAAAATGTTGCTGACGAAGTAATTAAGAAAATGACAAAATAAAAGATTGAAAACTAAATAACTAACAGCCTAAGGAGAAAACTATGGCAAAAGAAAAGTATGTAAGAACAAAACCTCATGTCAATATTGGTACTATTGGTCACGTTGACCATGGTAAAACAACTTTGACAGCTGCTATCGTTCATTACTATGGTGTCGGTATTGACGCACAAAAAGGTGTTGATCAAATCGATAATGCACCAGAAGAAAAAGCACGTGGTATAACAATTAATACTGCACACGTTGAATACGAAACAGCAAATCGTCACTATGCTCACGTTGACTGCCCAGGACACGCGGACTATGTTAAAAACATGATTACTGGTGCTGCGCAGATGGATGGTGCTATTTTGGTGGTTGCTGCTACTGATGGTCCAATGCCACAAACACGCGAACATATTTTGTTGGCTCGTCAAGTAGGTATTCCAAAAATCGTAGTTTATTTGAACAAATGTGATTTGGCAAACGATCCAGAATTGTTGGAATTGGTTGAAATGGAAATCCGTGAATTGTTGTCTGCAAACGACTTTGACGGTGAAAATGTGCCAATCATCCGTGGTTCTGCGATTTCCGCATTGGAAGGCAAAAACGATGGCTTTGGTAAAGAATCCATTGACGCTTTGTTGAAAGCTTGCGATGAATACATCCCAATGCCAGAACGTCCGGTTGATAAACCTTTCTTGATGCCAATTGAAGACGTGTTCTCTATCACAGGTCGTGGAACCGTTGTAACTGGCCGTGTAGAAGCTGGTGTTATCAAAGTTGGTGACGAATGTGAAATCGTTGGTTTGAAACCGACACAGAAAACAACTGTTACCGGTGTTGAAATGTTCCGCAAATTGTTGGATCAAGGTGAAGCCGGTGATAACGTTGGTTTGTTGTTGCGTGGAACCAAGAAAGAAGATGTTGAACGTGGTCAAATTATCTGCAAACCGGGTTCTATTACCCCACACACAGATTTCGAAGCAGAAGTTTATATTTTGACCAAAGAAGAAGGTGGACGTCACACAGCGTTCTTTAGCAACTATCGTCCTCAGTTCTTCTTTAGCACAACAGACGTAACAGGTACAATCACTTTGCCAGCAGACAAAGAAATGGTTCTGCCGGGTGATAACGTTCGTATCTCGGTTGCTTTGATTGCTCCGATTGCTATGGACGAAGGTCGCCGCTTTGCTATCCGTGAAGGCGGACGCACAGTTGGTGCAGGTGTTGTATCCAAGATTGTTAAATAATGAAAAACAGAAATTGGTCGCCCTTGGGAAACCGGGGCGGCCAATAACTGCGAAATAGATAAATAAGGGAAACAAGCAAAATGGTACCAGCATCAAAAATTCGCATCAAATTGACGGCTTTTGACCACAGAGTTTTGATGGAATCAGTGGAAGAAATTGTCAAAACCGCAAAGCGTACCGGCGCAGATGTCGTTGGGCCTGTTCGTTTGCCGACATTGATTCAGAAATTTACTGTCAATCGTTCTCCACACGTTGATAAAAAATCACGTGAACAGTTCGAAATTCGCAACCACAAAGCGGTTGTGGATATTGTAGATCCAACTCCTCAGACAGTAGATGCACTGATGAAATTGGATTTGGCATCGGGTGTTGATGTAAAAATTAAATTATAAAAAGGTTTTGTTAGCGTTAGATTATTATTGACTTTTGCAAAGGATATTCTAACCTCTGACATATAAAAAAGGCATAAAGAAATGAAACGTAGCGGATTAATTACAACAAAAATAGGAATGACTCGTATGTATGATGATGGCGGTGTCGCACATGCAGTGACGGTTTTGTCTGTCGGCGATTGCACTGTCATTGGAAATCGCACGGTCGAAAAAAATGGGTATGTTGCTAATGTTCTTGGTATTCGTGAGGCCAAGGCAAAGCATGTTGCAAAACCTCAGGCTGTTGCAGCAGAAAAAGCAGGTGTAAAACCATATCGCAAGATTGTAGAATTCAGAGTTTCTGACGATTGTGTCATCCCTGTTGGAACAGCGTTGTCCGCAGATCATTTCATCGCAGGACAGTTTGTAGATGTTCAAGCCACAAGCAAAGGTAAGGGCTTTCAGGGTGCAATGAAACGTCATAACTTTGGCGGTAAGGAAGCAACCCACGGTGTTTTAAAAGCTCATCGTTCCCTTGGTGGTACGGGTATGCGCGAATGGCCAGGTCGTGTTTTAAAGGGCAAAAAGATGTCCGGTCAGATGGGTAATGAAACCGTAACGGTTCAGAATTTAAAGATATTTGGCACAGATGCAGTCGATAACTTGATTTTTGTAGAAGGTGCGGTTCCGGGCAGCAATGGGACGTTCGTATTGATTACTGATGCAATCAAGAAAGAACAAAAAGAATTACCTGTTCCGACATCAGCAAAAAAATCTGCAGAAGTCGAACAAGCAGAAACCAAAACAGAAACGGTTGCGGAATAAGTGTTGACAAGGCAACGGAAATTAAGGTGAACTAAAATGCAAGTAAATATTATAAATTTTGATGGCAAAGCGGTCGGTAAGATTGATTTGCAAGATTCTATTTTTGGTTTGTCACCACGTGCAGATATTTTGCATCGTGTTGTTACTTGGCAACGTGCAAAGTCCCGTGCGGGTACACATGCGGTAAAAACTGTTTCTGATGTTCAAGGCAGTGGCAAAAAAGCCTTTAAGCAAAAGAAGACAGGTAACGCACGTCAAGGTGAACGTTACAATGTTCATATGCGTGGCGGTGGTGTCGTTCATGGACCTGTTGTTCGTGATCACAGTATTGATTTGCCAAAAAAGATTCGCAGTTTGGGCTTGAAGATGGCTTTGTCATCCAAGGCACAAGAAGGTTCTTTGATTATTATTGAATCCGAAAAAT
>CACYQE010000034.1 GCA_902776515.1 uncultured Pseudomonadota bacterium | reverse complement strand
CGTTATTATGGGCGGAACCAAGGTTGCGGGTGCCGGTCAAAATAAATTGGTTGATGAAGAATGTCAGGCAAAATTTGATGGTTGTATGGATTCTTTTTGTATGATGGAAAATGCAAACGGCGGACGTTGCTTGTGCAGTAATCGCAACAAAGAATTGAATACTGTATTAGCGGAAATTGAAAAGTTGGATAAACAAAGTTACCAAATGGCAACAACCGGTGTTGAAAAAATCGAAATGGGTGAAGATGGCGATGCTATTTCTGCGGCGGCTGATGCGGCGGCCAAGGCGGTGTTGGGTGAGACCGAACAAAAAAATAAAAGACGGCGTGCTTTGGATTTAACATCTTTGAATAATACTGATGACGAAGGTGATATGTTTGATTTGTTTGGTGCCGCTGCTGATGAAAACTCGGTTGAAGGTAAAGAGGGTGATGCACTTTACAACGTATCGTATAAATTATGTACCGAACAAATTCCAGAATGTTCGTCCAGTATGAAGATGTTGGATTCTTTGTATAAACAACGTATTCGTTCGGATTGTATGGCGTATGAAAACAGTTTGAAAAAACAGCGTGATGCCAGTGCCCAAAAATTACAGGCGGCACAAACTGCTTTGCGTGAAGCGGCGTTGGAACAATATAACAATCAAAACAAATACGATTTGGGTCAATGTATGCTTCAATTTAAACAGTGTATGAAAACAACTGGTGAATGTGGCGAAGATTTTTCGGGGTGTGCAACGATTGCCGGTGTGACCGAGGCACAAAACGCCACGCACAGTCGTAAAAAATTATCCAAACCGTATAAAATCAAGGGTGCAACAACAACTATTGAAATTGCGGCAACCACATACGATACGTTGCTTGCGAAAAAGCCACTTTGTATGGGGGTTACAAAAAATTGTGTAAGTGTTCGTGACCAGGTGTGGGATGCGTTTTTGACCGAAGCGGCCCCAGAAATAAAATCCGCGGAATTAATTGCCGAAGGTAACCTGCGTGATTCTTGTATTGAAAACATAGGAAATTGTTTCAAAAAGGCGTGTAAAGATAATATGGACCCGAACGACCCTGATGGTTCATATGATATGTGTTTGGCACGTCCAAGGGTTTTTGAATCACTGTGCAAGGTTCAAATTCAACCTTGTGTTGCGGCGGACCCGAATATTATGGAAAGTGTTTTGGCAACCTTGGCCTCCATTAGAACCGATGCATGTACGCGTGAGTTCAAGGAATGTTTGACATCCGAAGACAGATGCGGTTCTGATTACAGTCAATGCGTTGGTTTGGATACCGCAACAATCACCGATATGTGTCCGCGTGAAAAACTGACCGGTTGTTATTATGAATACAACAATGATAAAAAGACGGTCGATGAAATGTTGGCCACTATCGCGGATGGTATCTTTTTGGATATTGATGAAGGCTTGATTGGTGCGTGTCAAAAGGCACTTGATGCATCAATGATTAAGGTTTGTGGCAGCACAGATACCTGTGAAAATTTGATGACGGATACTTCGTTGGGAACACGTTCAATGAAATATCAGGTTTGCGAATACAGCGATGTTAATTCGTCAGGTTTTGAAAATTGGTCCGGCAAATGTTACGATTCGTGGGATTCTATGTCGGTTGAAGAATTTAAAAAATACACCGGTGATGCACCAAAGGCTGCGGACGGAACCGACCAAAATTATAATAAGTTATTGGGTCAAAAAAACAGCGGCAAAATTTATTGGGATTCTATCTTGTTTAACGATGACAAGCAAAATGTTGCCGAAATGTTCCCAAATGTTGACCAATATATAGCAAATGTAAGGGCAAATAATCCAAATGAAGCGAATACGATGAACGAACAAGCGGTCAGAGAGGCGTATAAGATGGAAATCAATTCGTTGATTAATGCAACCGCATCTGTAATCAAGGCTGTTGAGGCGGATAAAAAGGTTCAAGATTGTGTGTCGGGACGGCAATTCCAGGGTGGAACCCGCGATAAAAATGGCAATGTTAAAATGTTGGGCAGTAATTCCAACGGACGTTTGCCACATTTGACATCCCAGATGCGTATATTGGTTGCAACAACGGTGTTGAAATTCGCACAGAACAATTATGCAAAAAAGATAGATGATGAAACATCCAGACTTAGAAAGGCACATCTGGCTATGATTAAAAAAGCCAACGAATCGGTCAGTGCAGATAAAGCAGAAAAGATTTGTAAAGATATAGAAAACGAAGATTATCCGGGCCATTTGCCACCTGAAAAGAAAAAAGGCGGTGATAACGAGGATAAAAATTGGAACTTTGTTTACAAGGTTTCTGCATCGTTCAATCGTGCAACTGGTGATTGTACGGTTATTCGGACAACCCAGAATTGTAAAAAGACCAAAAAGAATTATTGCAAGGAATGGGAAGACCCCAAGGAAGAAACCACTGTTATAAATCTGACACGTTAAGGTTTTATGATGGTACGGCTTTTAATCGTATCTTTGTTGGTTGTTTGTGTCGATGCGTTTGGTGCCGCACCGCGGCCTGTGGCGGGTCGTGTTGCACCACAACGTCAAACGGCAACGGCGACCGCTGGGCAAACATCTGCACCGCAATCAAACGCTGGACAACCACAGGGTGCGGCACAACCAACAACCCAGAGTGCTGTTCGTGCGGCACGTACGCCTGTGACCGTTGCGAAAAAAAGCAATACACCATCGGTGGGACGCAGTGCAACAAAAACAACCACTGCACCAAAGGTTGCTGCACGTGCGGCAAAACAGAGTGCAATTGTTGGTGGAACAAAAATAACCGCGGCCGCAAAAAATGTTTCTGTGGATCCTGAATGTAAAGAAAAGTTTGATGGCTGTATGGATTCTTTCTGTATGATGGCGGATCAAACCGGTGGACGTTGTTTGTGCAGTAATAAAGTTACCGGACTGGATGCGTTGTTGGAAAAAATACAATCAGACGATAAAAAGAGTTACGAACTGGCAACCGCGGGTGTTGAAAAAATTGAAATGGGCGAACGTGGTGATGCTGTATTTGCAAGTGTAAATTCTATAAAGGATGAAATTACCGGCGTATCAAAGGAAAAGAAAGATAAATGGGCGGACTTTTTCAAAACTGATTCCGAAACAATAGAAGAAAAAGTTTCTGATGTTCGTGGTGATGAACTGTATAAAACATCGTATGATTTATGCACGGAATATATGCCGGAATGTAAATCTTCGTTTCAGATATTAGATACATTTTATCGGCGTCAGGTTCAATCTGATTGTGCGGCATACGAAAACGCGTTGAAAAAAGAATCTGAACAAAGTGCCCAAAAATTACAGGCCGCCCAAACCGCCATGCGTGAAGCGGCGTTGGAACAATATAAATCTTCGAATAAATATGATCTGGGGGAATGCACTTTGCAATTCAAACAGTGTATGAAAACAACGGGCGGATGTGGCGAAGATTTTTCGGGCTGTGCAACGATTGCTGGTGCGACCGAGGCACAAACCGCAACACACAGTCGTAAGAAAGTATCCAAACCATATAAAATTAAATTAACAACAACATCTGTGGATATTGCGGCGGCGACATACGATGCGTTGGATTCAAAAAAGCCACTTTGTATGGGTGTCACCGACAGTTGTGTAAATGTTCGTGACCAGGTATGGGATGCGTTTTTGGCCGAAGCGGCCCCAGAAATAAAATCTGCGGAATTGATTGCCGAAGATAAATTCAGAACATCGTGTGTTACAAACATTTCTAACTGTTTCCAAAAGGCGTGTAAAGATAATATGGACCCGAACGACCCTGATGGTTCGTACGATATGTGCTTGTCACGGCCCCAAGTTTTTGAATCATTGTGCAAGGTTCAAATTCAACCTTGTGTTGCGGCGGAACCGAACATTATGGAATCCGTGTTGGCAAAGTTACAATCAATGCGAACCGATGCATGTACCAGTGAGTTCAAGGAATGTTTGACATCCGAAGACAGATGCGGTTCTGATTATACAAAATGTATTGGTTTGGATACTGCAACCATTGTTGCGATGTGTCCGACTGAAAAACTTACTGCGTGTTATCAGCAATACAACAATAAAACGATTGATGTTTATGAAACACTGGTAAAAATTGCGGACGGTATATTTTTAAACATCGACAACAATATGTATGAAACTTGTCAAAAAGCACTGGACGAATCGATGATAAAGGTTTGTGGTGCAACGGACAATTGCGATAATTTGGCGTTGGATTCCGGCACAGGCACACGTTCGTTTAAGTATCAAGTGTGTGAATACGACGGTTTTAAATCCGGAACGAACGAACCTAATTGGACGGGAAGATGTTATGAAAGTATTGATGTGATACCGAAAAGTCAATATGCGTTACCGGGCAATCGCGGTTGGGCGGGCAAATTGACGGGCGTTGTTTATTGGGGCAGTATCGATTATGACAGTGATAAAAACACTTTTACATCATTTGAAGAATATGTCAAAACCCAGGAAAAATTGACAGGGCAACCGTTAAACGAAGAACAGAAAAAAATTATTCGTGACCAAATTTTCAATACGGAAGTCAGGGCACTCACAAATTCTGTTACCAATGCAATCAAATCCATTGAAGCCGATCAAAAGGTTCAGTTCTGTATGACAGGAAGACAATTCCAAAGTGGTACGCGTGATTCAGATGGCAATGTTAAAATGCTTGGTAATGGAACGGCACGTTTCCCGAACCTGACCAAACAAGTTCGTCAAATTATTGCTGCATCCGCTCTGCGTACAGTTCAACAAAGATATATGCAAAAATATGATTCTGAAATGTCCAAGATGTTGAAGGATCGTTCAAAAATGGCAAGGTTGATGGACCAAGAATTTGATAAAGAAAATGCCGCAAAAACTTGTCAAAACCTGCAATTATCAAGTGTTATTCCTACTCATAAATCACCAACAGTTGATAATACAGGAATGTGGATTGCATTAGCTGTTGTCGTTGTCGCCACTATCGTTGCTTCTGTTTTTACTTTTGGTGGTGCATCGGTTGGAGGGGCTGCCGCGATTGCTACCATTACTAATGCAATAGCAATTTCAAATGTATTATCAACCGTAGGTGTCTCGATTTCTGCTGGTGCGATTGCGGCTGGTGCCATCACTGGTGTTACGGCGACTGCTTTGGGTGTGGCTGCGGTGGCGGGTGTTGCTGGGTATATGGCGGCAAATCCAATTGGTCCCAGCAAACAGGAAAGTTGGAACTATGTTTATACGGTGGATACTAAATTTAATCCTGAATCTGGTGTTTGTACAAAAACTGTTACAACACAGAATTGTAAAAAAATAGGCCGTAATTATTGTAAAAAATGGGACGAGGTTAAAACCACCACCGAAACCATCAATTTGTTATAGTGGTTTGTGGGTTGTGAACCGTCACCCCGGCTCTTTTTTCGTCATACCGGCGAAAGCCGGTATCTTGTTATAACCGTCTGAGAATAATCCGCAACAGAGTCTGACGAGATACCGGCCGAAATCACCCACAAAAATTTTCAATTTTTGCGGGGCCCAATACGCCGGTATGACGGTTCACAACCCACTAACCACATACACTAACCACAAACCACTTTGGTTATTTCATCAAGTGTTGTTACAACGTGGATGCCATCTGATTCCCATTCAGGGATTAATTTATCCAAATCCATAATATTAGATGATTCCAAATATAACACGGCCTGTTTGTTTTGTTCTGATTTTGCTTTCTTTAATTCCAATATGGGTGATGGTTTTTGCTTGCCCGATGCAAACCAATCAATTTCGTCTGCAACCCAAAAATCCGAATCGCTATGAACCGCAATTGCCGTGTCGCCACAGATAATTAAATTGCCGTCAATTTCCGCGTTCTTGTTCAATGTTTTTACATATTCAAAAAACTTTGTGTTTTCTTTTTGTGTATCGTCATATTCTTCCCCGTCATCCGAATCGAAATCATCATCAAAATTTATATCTGAAAATACAGGCACAGAATCTTTATCTAATTCGCCTTGGTCAAAGTTAAAATCACTTGGCAATGGTAACCCGGTGTCAGAATCTTGGAACGATGTTTGTGTTTCGGGATTTTCAGATTTGTGTTTTGTTAAAACAGTGTTGTCGGATGTTTCCGGTTTCGCGGCGGGTGCGGCACCAATCGGATTTGCCATGATAACCGGTCGATTAAATACGGAACGTTGACGTGGTGCGTTTGCCAGATTATGACGTGCATAGGCGAATTTTTCACGCATTTCCATTGGGGCACCATTGGGCAATGGGTCCGGTTCGGGTGGTAAATCTTTGACTTCTGGTTCGGGTGCCGGTTTTTTTTCGGGTTCCGGTGAAAAGCATTTTGGTAACGGAATAGGGACAGGCAGACTTTTGGTGCGGGCCGCCACAACCGCTGTGGCAATGTAGAGCGGCACCGATGATAATATCAACAATCCCAACACTAATCCCGGAAATCCGTGCAATTGAACCGTGGTCATTTTTTTCCAATGTGCGTATGAAAACATATCGAAATTAAACACGCCGCTTAATACCGCCCACATCAAAAATACATAAATGACCGTCCACGTAATGACGTGTTTGTGCGATTTGAAAAGATTACTAAGCGTATTCATTTATTATTATTATAGACATAAAACGTGTTTTGTCAATCGGTTGTTTAAAATTAGTGTGTATTTTTATATAAATAATACAAAAAAGTCTTTTTTATTTTTTGGATATGTGATATACTATGAAAGATAGAAAGGAGGATTTTCATGCATAATTTGCTGAAAATATTTGGAAAAACAATTGGTTATATGTCTGTTTTTGCGTTTGTGTGCTCGGGGGCGGTGGCTGAAAATGTTCGTTCGGCTGCGGCGGGTGCACGTAATCCAAACGATACACGTGGTCGTGGAACCTCTAATGCTAATCGTATGGTTTCGATTCCTATTAATCCGCTTGGTATTCCGGGTAATGTTTCAACCGGTAAACCGGTGAATTATGTTTCGAATAATGCCGGTTCGAACAGTGGTATTACTCCGGCCGACCCGACAGACGATAATGGTAATAACGGTAATAACGGTAATAATGGTAACAACGGGAATAATGACGATAACGGGAATAACAACGGTGGAAATACAACGCCGTCCGTGGTTTGCGACCTCAGTTACAATGTTGATTCCTGTATGGCGGATATTTATGCGTGTGTTAACAATGGCGGTTTGCCAAACGGTATCCGTTCTATGTTTGACGAGAATATGCGTTATTCCATTATTTCGGGTATGAACCTGTGCCAGAGTCAGGTTGACTATTGTATTACAAATGTGGTTTTGCCACGAAACGATGGTCAGGGTTGTGTTCATGTATATGGCTCGACGGCGGATGTTTGGTATGATTTTAATGCACGCCGTGTTCAACCGGAATACTATAACTATGTTTTACGCAGAACGGGTTTAACCCCTGAACAGGCCCAGGGAATCTGTGCTTTGTTGGACCGTAATACGTATGGTGCATCATTTAACGCGGTCAGTGGAAACATCGTGACATCAGAATACAACAAGGGTGTTGACTCGTATAATGGTGGTGTGGAAGCTTATAATTATCAAAGGAAACAAAATCCAATGGGGCCGGATGCCAATACAAACGGTGCGTTAGATTCTGACCGTGGTTATTATGCGCGTTGGGATGCGGAAAATGCACAATGTTTGGTTCGTGTTGCGGCATATAACAAGGACAGTTTAATTACAAATGAAATTTTGTGGGGTGTTGGTGGTGACAGTTCCCCGGCCGAGGTTTGGAAATCCACGGGTGAAACATTTACCTGTAACAAGGATTTATTCGGTTTTGCTTTACGCAGACAAACCGGCAATGTTGCAATTTTGGCGGTCCCAACATTGACCGCAGTGGGTGTCGGTGTTGCCG
>CACYQE010000033.1 GCA_902776515.1 uncultured Pseudomonadota bacterium | reverse complement strand
CAGCTTGCGCGCGATCAGAGATCGCGATTTATAAAAACCCCTTAAATAATGCGCATTCTGTGAATAAAGTGGTGGAAAATGCTGAATCTTTGTACTATAATTAAACAGGAATATAGCTTTTCGGCTAAATTAATCGGAACTTTTTCGATTTGTTTGTGCGGTTTTTACAAAACCGTTATGAAAATAACGGTTTTTTATTCTGGCGTTATTAAATGTTTTTATGTTATAATTTATCAAGAGTATAACGAGAGAGAAATTTTGTCAGGCCAATATATACAAATTAACAGAAAAAAATACGCAACGGGTTTGTTGTGGCAACCGCTGGTTTCTGGGTTTACACCCCGTGCGTATGCGGCAAAATTGTCGCACAGTATCGACAGAAAACGTGGCTTGTATGTAAATTATCGTTCTTTGATTGGTTTGGGTGCACGCAGGTTAGGGCACCGTTCCGGAATGCCATCAATCGCGGCCGAGGTGGTCGAAGCGTTGGCCGAATATTCTTCTGTTTTGGCGGTTTTTCAGATTGGAACAAAATATGTTTTGGTTTCGGTCAGAAACGGCATAATTTTACAGGATTATTTGTTCGAAGATATAGCGGCGGCCCGTGCAAAATATGTCGAATTATCCCAGATTCCTGATTGGGGGGTGTTAATTGCCCCTGGGGCTTGGGGAATGCCACGTGCAATAGAGCGTGATTTATCTGAATTGATTTCTGGGGGTGTTCGTGCAGAATTGCACACTATCAGTCGTTTAGGGGCAAATTTCATATCGCTAGTAATGCTGGTGTTGTTCGCGATGGGTATGATGTATTTTTTCCAAGAACCCATAAATCAAATGGTTGCACCAAAACCACAAATCGCAAAAATAAACCCAGAATTAGCCCAAGAATATAAACGCCAGATAGAAGAAAAAAACAAGCAATTGGATGAACAATATAATTTACACCAGGAACCAGAACCTTTGGTTATGCCGTTTGAATCTTTGCCCAATGTTTCGGCCAGGGCCAGATTGTGCTACAAGGCGATTGGTTTTTTGATGCAACCTGTAACCGGATGGAATCAGATTAGTGCAGATTGTGGTGAAACATACGCAACAGCGGTGTTTAGGCGTGATTTTGGAACCGTTGATGGTTTCTATTCAATTGTTGAAAATTTAATGCCGGGCAGTTTTGTTCAAGAGATATCAGAAAATCAAATTTCTGTTCGTGCAAAATTACCAGAATTACCACGTGGCGTGTCCCAAGATTCAAGGGATACGGATACATTAATACGTGAATTGGTTAGTCGTTTCCAGGGAATAGATACCGGTGCAAATATAATGGCGGTTGTTGATACTGTTTCAAATAAAACACAAACCAAGGAAATTTATTTGGTGGAAGTTTCGGCGGAATCTAAACTGGTCCCGGCTGAGTTTATGAGGATTTTTGATGGAATAAACGGTGTCTTTATGACAAAGGTTGGTTGGGATTCAATGAAAAGAATTTGGAACTATGAGGTGATAATTTATGCAAAATAAAATAAAAATGTTTTTATATGTTTTTGGTTTGGTGACAATGTTTTCAAACGCTTCTTTTGCGGAAGACGTTGGTTTCATAGAACCATTAAATGATTCCGAGGTGTACCAAGAAGTAGAAATAGATGACAGTGTTATCCCTGATGCTGTGTCTGCGGCGGCCATAGATGATTACCAGGTTGAAGGTTCTTTGTTTGACCAGATTACTACCTTGGAACAAGAAAAGGTTTTAATGCAATTGGAAAAAGAACGTGCACAATTAAATCTGGATTTGGATAAATTGGCGGCAGAAAAAATAAAGTTAAATATGGAAATAGAAAACCTGTCAGGACGTGCAGAACAGCAACAGCAAGAATTAGAAGCAGAACGTGCACGTTTAGATGCCGAGGCCAGAAAGTTGGAATCGCAAAAAATAGCATTAGAAAACAGACAGGAAGAACGGGTCGAAGAACCGGTGGTTGTGCAAGAAAAACCAAAAGACACAACAGCCTTTGATAAAAAATATAAACTGATAAATGTTTTCGGTGCCGGTGACCAATTACAGGCAACTATCCAAGATGTATCAACCGGACAATCAAGACGTGTAAGTGTTGGTAAAAATATGGATGGTTATACTATTAAATCTATATCTTTGGATGAAGGTGTTGTCTTTACCAAGGGCCAAGAAATCCAAACATTGAATGTTGAAAATAAAAAATAACGATATGACAAAATGAGCAATCAGACAGATAACATTTTGGAAAAAGAGTCAAAAAAATTATCCGTTCCGGCGGGATTGGAACATGCAGAAAACAAAGATATTATTGAATATTTGTTTTCCGAACATAACCATTTGTTAACAGCCCCCGGGGGTGAATTTGAATTACCAAAAGAGACGCAGGGGTTGTTAGCGTATTTTTCCGGTGGTTGCATCATTATTTCTCGAACACACAAGTATGATGGGCGTGTGTTGGCTTTCCTTGATTTGTTAAAACGCAAAAATCGTCCAATGCGGGAACCGTATTATTCAGATTTGGGTTTGGTTTCAGGAATTTACAAATATTATGAAAATAAACTTGGGGGTAATGAAAAATCGCGTTTGGATTATAACAACCAAATGCAAAAAGATTTTGTTGATATTGTTGCACGTGCCGCTGCCCAAAAAGTATCTGATATTCATATAGAGGTTGCAGACCAAACAACCATATATTTTCGTATAGATGGCAGTATGCAACCTGTAATGGAATTTAATGCTGGGTGGGGTGAATCTTTTGTTCGTGCGGCATTTGCATCGGCGGATATTTCTAATGCGAATTACGCACAAAATGAATACCAATCGGCACAAAAGGATGGCCGGACACCGTTGCGTGGGACCAAAGATTTATATTTGCCACGCGGTGTTTTAAGTATCAGAATGCAATTCAGTCCAATTGCATTCGGCAGTCGCTATGTTGTTATGCGTTTGTTGTATGACAATCCATCCGAAAACATCAAGACCGAGCAAGAATTTGGCGAATATGAACAGAAATTATTAAGACGTTTGCGTTCGTTCCCGACCGGCTTGGTCGTTGTGGCGGGGCCAACCAGTTCCGGTAAATCCACAACTTTGGTTCGTAATATGGTTTTGATGTTAAAAGAACATCATTATGAAATAAATCTTATAACTGTTGAAGACCCGGTCGAACAAAAGATATTTGGTGCACATCAAATACCCGTTATTAATGCTGCAAGCGAAGAACAGCGTGAGGCTGAATATACCGAGGCTTTGGCGGCCGCGTTACGCAGTGACCCTGATACATTAATGGTTGGTGAAATAAGAACGCTGTCAGCCGCACAATTAACGGTCAAGGGTGCGTTGTCTGGACATAATGTTTGGACAACATTGCATGCGAATTCTGCGATGGCGGCACTGGTTCGTTTGTTGGATATGGGGGTCGAGGCATTTAAATTAAAAGAAGAAACAATGATGCGTGGATTGGTTTCTATGCGTTTGTTTAAAAGACTTTGTCCGCATTGTCGTGAACGTTTGATAAATCATCCGGAATATTCCGAATACGCACGTGTTCGTGATGCCTTTGGTGATTTGGGCTTGAATCAGGTTTATGTTCGTGGCACCGGTTGTGAACACTGTAATGGGACCGGAACGTTTGGGCGTATCAAGGCCGGCGAAATCATTATTACTAACAGTGAATTTTTACAATTGGCATTATCCGGAAATACCGAAGGTGCGGTCAAGTACTGGTTAGAAGAAATGGATGGTCGGACGTTGAAAGAAGCCGCATCAGCATTGATGTTACAAGGAATCATCGGTGTTGATGAATTAGAACGCTGGGTTGGATTGCTGGACAGACCTGGGGTGTATTGATATGACAAAAATGGAACTTTTTTATGCCAAAATGGTATGCAGATTCAGTACGGAAAAGCGTATTGGGATTTGGCGTAAATTGATTTCTTTGTTGAAAAACGATTTTACCTTGGTTAATGCACTTAATCGTATCCAGATGATTGAATCCAGGGGTGGCCTTAAACCAAATGAACCATTTGCTATTTGTATGCGTGAATGGGAAAAAAATTTGGAAAGAGGAATGAGTTTTTCCGAAACAACGCGTGGTTGGATACCAAATGATGAAACGTTGTTGTTAACATCTGGAAATGTGTCCAGTTTGGTTGTCGCATTGGAAAACTTGGTTCATATTATTGATGCAAATAAAAGAATAGGGCGGGCGGTTTTTGGTGCCGTTGCGTATCCTTTGTTATTATTGGTGTTGGTGTTTGTAATTATTATAATGGTTGGAATATACCTTGTTCCACCTTTGTCCCAGGTTGCAGGTACCGGTATGGTTTGGCGTGGGACAGCATCGTCATTGATTTGGTTGTCAAATATTGCAGGTAAGTATTGGCAGTTTTTGGCGGTTGGGTTTGTTGTGTTATTCGGTTTGATTTGGTCATCAATATCGGTGTGGTCCGGTCGTATTCGAACAATATTTGATTCTTTGCCGCCATGGAATATATACAAGGTTCGTATGTCGGTTGGTTGGATGATGTCTTTGTCGGCCCTGGTTGCATCTGGCGTGACGATACCGGATGCTATGCGTATGTTGGCGGATAATTCAAATCCGTATTTGCGTAATATATTGGAAAAAACATTACGTTATATCGCAAATGGTGACAACCTGGGCGATGCGTTGCATAACACCGGAACGAATTTCCCAAACAGCGAATTAATAGGCGATTTGACCATATACGCCGATATGAATGATTTTGATAAAAACCTTAATCAGATATCAAATGATTATCTGGAAAATTCTGTTAAACGCATAGAATCTTTGTCGGATACATTGAATACGGTTGGGGTGTTGCTGATATCTGTGGTGATTGCGTGGGTTGTTTTGGGCACGTTCCAAATGCAGGACCAAATAACATCTGCTTTATCATAAATTTGACAATTGATATTTTTGTGCTATTGTTATTCGTAACAAGCAAGAGGTTTAATAATGGCTTTTATGAATATATGTGATATTACGAAAATAATTATAACAATGGATACGCAAACTTTGCGGTCGATTAATGCATTGATAGATTCTTTTGATAATGGTGATTTCTTTTTAAAAATGAACAAAGCATTAGATGTATGTAAAAACAAAGATGTGAAAGATCTGATTGTTCGTATTTCTAATTGCTATATGTCGTATGAATACAAAGATTCAAAAGATTTTATAACATCATTGAAAGATGTTGTATCGTGTTTTGTGAAACCAAGTTCCGATAAAATTAAAGAATTGTTGTTAGCGGTAAATTTTTTTGCTGATCAAAAATTGCGATATGATACATTAAAGGCGTTATCGCATATTTCTATAAAAGATAAAAATATAAAAAATCAGATTTGGTTTGATATATTAAAAACGAAACATGCAACTGTTTCTGATTATAATGTTGTTGTATCTGCGTGGGCAAATAATCGAATTGAATTACAAAATCAAAATTTACAATCGATAATAAACAGTTGGTTGGCGGCATTTGTTGCGTATGTTTCTATCAGACAACCGGCTGATTCATTTAATTTTACTATGCAGCAAATTAACAAAACTGTAAATGAAGTTGCAATCAAATCACCAAATATTGCTGAAAATATACGTGCCTCTTATGATATAAGACCAAAAAACGTCTATGCTCAGCAAGAGTATATAAATCGTTTTAGCGGAACTAATTTGATTAACGCAGCAGAATTGCAGAAGAATATTTCAATAGCCAAGGAAAAAAATGTTTATTTGAAACAAACAAATTCAGAATTGCGTAGTGATTTGGAAAGTTCCAGTAAATTAAATCAAACGTTGCAAGAAACATTGACACAAAAAAACCAAGAAATAAAATCATTGGAAAAATACATCGAGGTTTTACAGGCACAATTACGTAGACATGGTTTGCTTATTCCTGCCCGTAGTTAGTAGAAAAAACAAGGTGCCATTTGGCACCTTGTTTTATACCATAAATGGTAAGTTTTCCAACGTGCCTTCGGCCACACGCAGATTTACGTCAATCATTAAAAACACGCAATCAGGTCCAGACATTAATTCTGGGTTAAACATGTGTGGCGATAACAAGTGACTTGTGTTAACGGAAATTTTCGTTATCAAATGGTCATCGTCTAATAATGTATAAATAGGCCCTATGTCACGTGGAACATTTTGACCGATTTCGTGTTCATTTTGTGGACAACGCAGACCATCAAACAATGTTTTAATACGGTTATCTATATCTGAACGTGGAACACCGACAATTTCCGAATGCAGCATTTGAATATCCAATTCAGCAATAAGTTTTAATTTCGGGGTAATAATCGGATTCCAATCAATTCCACCAACATGGCGTGTTGTTATAGGTTTTTTTGTCGCATCTGGCAACATATATTGGGTCAGATTATCCCAAGGTTGATGTTCAACCAGTTTTTTTAACTGGGGGTGAAATTGCATACGAATATCAGATATATGCTGGGCACGTTTTTTGGGGTTTACCAAAATATCACCAAAATATAATAATTTAAATTTCATTTTATTTGCCTTTTTCTGATTTGTTTATGAATCTTTGTAAAATTTCTTCAAACTTTTTTTGGGCTTCGGGTTCCGGTCTTAAATGGAATTCATTTTGACGAAATGGTTTAAAAACCAAATCTTTTGCCAATGGCCCAATTTTAATAACAAGATGCCTTTTGTATGCTAATTTCATAGCACTTTCAACAAATTCTATGGGTGTATCATGCAAAACAGCATATTGTTTAGCCGATAAAAAGTCCTCTTTTTTATATACAGTGGTCATGATATTTATTTCCTTTATTTTATACCTTTTTTCTTTACAATTATACCACAAATTGCTATGTTTTTGGTATAAAAAAGAAAGGAAGTTTCAATGGCAGTAAATAATGAATATACCGGTGATTCAATCAAAGTGTTAAAGGGGCTGGAAGCGGTTAAAAAACGCCCTGGAATGTATATTGGTGACGTTGGTGAAGGTGGGGCCGGGTTGCACCACATGATTTACGAGGTTGTAAACAACTCTATTGACGAAGCGATGGCTGGGTATGCTGATACCGTGTATGTTTCTTTGAATCCTGATGGCAGTGCAACCATCCGTGATAATGGACGTGGTATGCCGTTTGATACCAATCATGAAACTGGTCGCAGTGCGTTGGAATTAATTATGTGCGAATTGCATGCCGGTGGTAAATTTGATAATGAAACAAATGGTGCTTACAAGGTTTCTGGTGGTTTGCATGGTGTTGGTGTGTCGGTTGTGAACGCATTGTCCACGTGGTTAGAGGTTCGTGTTTGGCGTGGAAACCAACAGGCGGAAATGAGTTTTGCCGAAGGTGTTCCAACAACAGATTTGAAAATTTCAGAAAATAAATCTGGGTATGAACATGGAACCGAGGTTACATTCTTACCGTCACCGAACACATTTACTTCGACTGAATTTAATTTCGATACATTGGAAAATTGGTTGCGTGAACAGTCTTATTTAAATGCAAATGTCCGTATAATTTTTGAAGATTTGCGTGGTGGTGAAAAGAAAGAACGTGAATTTCATTCGGTTGATGGATTGTCGGGATTCGCAACTTATTTGGATAAATCCAAAGAATTATTAAATCGTGACCCGATTCAGATGGTAAAGACGGTTGATGACAGTTACATTGAAATTGTTTTGCAATGGACAACAGCATACACAGAAACGTCTTTGTGTTTTACAAATAATATTCCTAATCGTGATGGTGGAACACATTTGGCTGGTTTCCGTGCGGGTTTGACACGTGCAATTAATAAATATATTTCTGAGCACAATACCAAGAAAGATATTAATTTATCCGGTGAAGATTTTCGTGAAGGTTTGACCAGTATCATAAGTGTTAAAATTCCTGACCCGAAATTCGGCTCTCAGACCAAGGATAAATTAGTTTCCAGTGAAGTTCGACCAATTGTTGAAAACACTGTATCAGAATTGTTGTATCAATATTTGGAAGAAAACCCCACAACTGCTAAATTAATTATTGATAAAATTCTGGAAGCGGCCACCGCACGTGAAGCGGCACGCAAAGCACGTGAATTATCACGTAAAAAGACAGGACCGGAACTGGGTGGTTTACCCGGAAAACTGGCGGGGTGCAGTGAACGTGATCCGGCAACAGGCTATTTTGCCGTTGCGTGGTAAGATTTTAAATGTTGAACGTGTTCGTTTTGACAAGATGTTGTCGTCTGATACGATTGGTGCGTTGATTACAACGATGGGGGCCGGAATTGGTAAAGATGATTTTGATGTTGAAAAAATGCGGTATCACAAAATTATCATTATGACCGATGCTGACGTTGATGGTCAACATATTCAAACATTGTTAATGACGTTCTTTTATCGTCACATGCCAGAAGCTATTTCACGTGGTTACATCTATGTTGCAAAGCCGCCTTTGTATGGTGTAACGCGTGGTAAACAGCAAATTTATTTGCAAAATCAGCGTGAAATGGATGATTATTTGATGGAACAATTGGCGACCGATGGTGTTGTTGAACTTGCATCTGGTGAACGTGTTTCAGGGGCTGATTTAAAACGTTTGTTGGGATTGGTTTTGAATATGCGTAACACTTTACAGGCGTTAAGTCATATTATCCCGTTGCGTTTTGTAGAAGCATTGGCATTGAATCGGGTTTTTGATGCCGAAACAGATGAATCTTGTGCGGCCGCAGCAAGAATGCTGGATGCCCAAGAATTAGAATTTGAACGTGGTTGGAAAGTTATTGTAACGGATTCAGGAATAAATGTTACACGTACGTTGCGTAGCGTCACAGAATCTTATTTATTGCCGCGTGAAAAGATTAATTCGCCTGAAATTGCTGCGTGGCGGCGTATGGATGGACACGAAGAATTGGTCGAAACGTTTGCAAAACCAACTGTTTTAACGGTGAAAAGCAAATCTCAGAAAATTTGGGGTGCGTTTAATCTGTTAAATACTGCATTTGAATATGCCAAGAACGGGTTAAAGATTCAACGTTACAAAGGTTTGGGTGAAATGAATGCGGAACAATTGTGGGAAACGACAATGGATCCAAATCATCGTTCGTTATTCCAGGTCAAAGTTTCCGACGCTTCCCAAGCGGACGAGGTTGTATCAATGT
>CACYQE010000032.1 GCA_902776515.1 uncultured Pseudomonadota bacterium | reverse complement strand
TCAGCAAACAGAACTTCCGGATCTGCATGAAAACCTGGCAGAACAGGATTGCCAGCAAAAGTAAAGAGTGCTGACAATGTAGCCACGAGTGTAGTAAGTAGTTTTTTCATATTGTTTTGGATAAAGGTTTGTACTTGGATGAAGGTTTATGGATGAAGGACGAGTAACGGTTAAAGGTTAACGGTTAATGGTTAAAGGGTTCTGAGCGAAGCGAATTTAATGTTTAATGTTCAATCATCCTCCTCGTCGAACATCTCGTCATCATCATCCCATCCGAACATTGCGGGGTCAACGAAAGCATCGAGAGCTCTGCGGTCTTTCTTGGTAGGACGTCCTGTGCCACGAGCTCTGTCTATGAAGCCGCTGATGCGAGACATCTCAAGGAGTTCATACTGCTTAGGGTCTGTGACATTCTCATATACCTCGCTGATGAGTTTCGCCCCTACCCTCGTTTCAATGGCGTTGAGAATCTTGAAGGAATAGGTGATGGGAGGTTTCTTGACAGAAACTACCTCTCCCACCTTAACAGTCCTTGCAGGTTTGAGAGTCTGTCCATCAACAGTAACCCTGCCATTCTTACAAGCGTCAGCAGCAATGGTGCGAGTCTTGAATATGCGGGCAGCCCACAACCACTTATCGAGGCGGGCTGTCTCCTGATATTTCAGGCTAGTTGCCATAATTCCTATTCTTTAATCTCTCCCAAGCCAGTTCTTCGTACTTTGTACCTGGGCGACCATAGTTAGCAAAAGGATATATGCTGATGCCACCACGAGGAACAAAGAGTCCCAAGACCTCTATATATTTTGGGTCCATGAGTTTTATGAGGTCCTTCATGATAATGTTCACACAGTCCTCATGGAAGTCACCGTGATTTCTGAACGAGAAGAGATACAGTTTCAAGCTCTTGCTCTCCACCATCTTCTTGTCTGGCATATACATTATCTTTATCTCTGCAAAGTCAGGCTGTCCCGTAATAGGACACAGAGACGTAAACTCTGAGCAGTTGAACTGTACCCAGTAGTCATTGTCGGGATGCAGGTTCTCGAAAGTCTCAAGTACATCAGGATTATAATCCATCATTTATAATCCATCAAGTACTCAGTCTTTTTACCTAAGGCTTTAAGGCCACTATTCTTCCTGTCTGTCATCGATATTATCTCCGTTGGTTGGTTTCATTATCTCCTCGAAGTTGGTAACACCTGCCTCAACAAGAATATTGTACCACTGTAGCAGTTTCTTGATATCAGAAGCATGCACGCGCTCTCTGTCGAAGTTGGGCAGGAACTTTGCCATATACTCCTGCAGTTCTGCACCGCCTGCTTTCTTATAGTCGAGGGAAGACTTCTTGCCACCTTCCATATCACGAAGGGCACAAAGGATTTCTCCCAATGGTTTATCATCCTCTTCTGTGTACATACAGATGTCTGCAAGAGATGTAACACGGTCCTTTACGAAAGCAGGAATACGCTTATGGTCAATGAGGCCCTCTACGATTAGGTTACCTTTTGCACGTGATACGAGTTCATATAATCCAGGTTTTCCTGAGATAGCTAAAATAGTCTTTGCCATAATTCTTCTATTTGTTTTTGTAAATCTTTATTTCCATCATTAATTATTACGAAATCTGCTCTCTCTGCCACTTTCTCCTGAGGATATTGTGCATCAATCCATTGCTCTGCCTCTTTTCGGGTAATGCCGTCACGAGCCATTATTCTCTCTATCCTCACCTCTCTTGGAGCTGTTACAGCAATTACTTTATCAACATACTGTTCCAGATGAGCCTCATATATTATGGCGCACTCCATCCATTCGTAGCCTGAATCAAGGAAATCCTTGATGACAGCAGGGTGTACTATGCTGTTTATTGCTAACTTATTCTCTTCCGATTTCAGCAGGAAGGCAGCAATAGTCTGTTTGTCGAGTCCTCCAATCAGTTCCTTTAGCTGCTGCCTTATCTCCGGTGACTGTGCTATGAGTCTTTTCGCAGCATTGTCGGTATCATATATCTCTACACCCTTTTCGCGGAGTAATGAACAGACATACGATTTTCGGGTATATTTGCAGCCTTGGCCAACGGCTTAATCAAATCTGTTATAACCCTTTCGGTTTCTGTATCATTTATAAGCGATGCAGACAAGGCCGGCGTAACACCTGTGAAACAAAAAACAAATAAAAAAAGCAAACGTAAAAAACGCATTATACCCCCAACTTAACTGTTCTGTCGAAAATATACATCAAATCTGAAACCCAATTTTCTGGGGTCAACATATCAGTTGCTGCACGTGATGCCAATTTGAATAAATCCCGATGTGCACGATAATCCACAAAGTGATAATTTATCCAACCGCTTTGACGTGTTCCCAACAACTCACCAACACCACGCATCATTAAATCTTGCTCGGCAATAACGAAACCATCATCTGTTTCAACCAAAACATCTAAACGCCGCAATCCATCGGGTGAAACATTGTTTCCATAAACCAAAATACAGAAAGACTGTTCCCCGCCACGTCCAACCCGTCCACGCAATTGATGTAATGCCGCCAAACCAAATCTTTCCGCATTTTCTATTACTATAATTGTTGCACTGGGGACATCGATACCAACCTCTATAACAGTGGTTGCAACCAAAATCTTCATATCAGATTTTTCATCAGAAAACTTTTCCATAACTGCATCACGTTCAACTTTTGGCATTTGACCATGAACCAAACCAACCCCAGAAAAATATTTTTTTAAATATTCATACCTGGATTCCGCCGCGGTCATATCTGTTCCTTCGGAATTTTGAACCAGCGGGCAAACCCAGAAAACCTTGGTCCCAGATACAATTTGTGGTCGCAATCGATTGATTAAATCATCAATACGATTCATTGCCAATTTTGTTGTCTTAATCGGCAAACGGCCCGCCGGCTTTTCGTTTATGATTGATATATCCATATCGCCATAAACCGTCATAGATAATGTTCGCGGAATCGGTGTCGCCGACAAAGACAAAACATCCGGATTGTTTCCCTTGGCACGTAACGCCTCACGCTGAGATACGCCAAAACGATGTTGTTCATCAACAATGACCAATCCTAAATCTTTGTATTCTACATCTTCGGAAAAAAGTGCGTGTGTTCCAACGACCAAACGTGTTCGACCCGAACGCAAAGATATCAATTTTTCACGGCGAGCAACACCTTTGTCACGACCGGTTAAAATATCACATACCAACCCAAGCCTGTCACACAAAGGTTTTAATTTTGCAAAATGCTGACCTGCCAAAGTATCAGTCGGTGCCAATAAAGCGGTCTGGCCCCCGAATTCCGCCATCATAACCGTTGCACCGAATGCAACCATTGTTTTACCACAACCAACATCACCCTGGACCAGTCGCATCATAGGAATTGGTTTTGCTAAATCCGCCGCAATTTCATCAATTGTTCGTTGTTGTGCAGATGTTAATGCAAACGGCAAAGCCGCATAAAAACGTTCCATCAAATTGTATTTTTTCTGACGCACATTGCGGCGATGTCTTTCATCGTTACGTGTCCGCCGACTGATGGCGATTGCCATTTGATGTGCCAACAATTCAAAATAAGCCAATTTAATTATGGCATCTGAACCGGCCATTAAATCATCATTAGATTCAGCAAAATGTGCCGACCTTAAAGCATCAAAAAATTCCACAATATGTTCATCTTCACCGACAATTTTTTCGGGCAACTTTTCAAAAACCTGATTACGAATATTGGCAAAAGTTTTTTGCGTTATCCCTTCACCAGAACGGTAAATAGCCTGGACACTGGGGATTTTATCGGCATTTTGTGGTTCTTCAATAAAGTCGGGATGATTTATTGTTAACCCCCGTCCAGATTCCAATTTACCACTAACAATTCGCCATTCGCCGACCGGCAACTTTTTCAACCAATAATCCAAAAAATTAGAATTGAAAAATTGTATGATAACCGTTTGCCCTGTTTTGTCCACACACGTTATCCGCGTAGGGCTGCGGCGGTGACCAAAACTGCGACCTGGTTTATGAGATTTTACTAACAAACTTGTAGTGACAACATCACCCGGGGTTGCACCCGCCAAAGATTCCATTATGCCACGATTTTTAACATACGATGGGATGTGCAAAATAAAATCCAATATACGCCGCCCCCCCAGCAAATCATTAAACCGTGCAGCCAACACCGGTCCAACGCCACGAATGAATTGCAAATCCGTATTTAAAAAATCGAATAATTCTTTTTTCATTACATTATAAAAATACTAAAAAAATTCATTACTTTTCAAGCAAATAAAAAAATGCCCATTTGGGCATTTTTGAATTCATGGGGCGGATGACCGGATTGTATATTCCCACTCACTTTGTTCGCGGGCCCCTTTCCAAATCGCAACGGCTCGAACTTCGTTTCTCTTGTTCTCGCCTGCTATTTTGTCGAACCGGCGGTTCTCATCCGATCCGTCCAGAGAATTAAAAAATGCCCATTTGGGCATTTTTGAATTCATGGGGCGGATGACCGGATTCGAACCGGCGACATTCGGTACCACAAACCGACGCTCTAACCAGCTGAGCTACATCCGCCATTGGTATTGGGCAGTTTATCATTAAAATATCTAATTTTCAAGTTTTTTATCAAATGGATAAAAAACACCCCGGATGGGGTAAGTTTTTCATAAAACTCTTTTTTATTTTTGGACCTTATTATTGCGGTGCCATTGTGCTAAATTGCCATCCTAAAAATCTTTTACCTGGATACTGATTAGCAGATTTTGGTGTACGTATATCACCACCGTATGTCACACTAGCCGCCTCATTATCCTGAATTGCAGATAGGGTTGTCCCATTCCAAGCAATATTGATAATATTGGGTTCACATGTTTCCGATGACGCTTCAACAGAAGCCAAAACCGCGTGACGAAAACGCAATTGAGCATTCTGATTCATTTTCATATTACTTGAGCAAAAACTGGCACAAGAATTAAAACAACCATCACTTTGATTATAACCAAACACCCACTTTTGTGATGAAAAATTTTGTGTTTCCCCACCATCTGGGGAATATCCAGTCAACCGACAAAAACAATAAGGAAACCCAGTGCTTGGTCCTTGCGTATTAACCGGTGTTACAGCATCTGAATCTAGTGTTGTTATATCATCCCAGTTTTGGACATCAAATCCGCCTAATGGATTTGAAACAGAAGAACTTGAAGCACAACCCGCTTCACCAGTCAATATACCTGCTGTGCCATAATTCACAGTCCACGTATTGATGTCATTCTGATTGGTTACACCGGGGTAATCCGGTATCACATCTTGTAGTGAATAGATGCAAAAAAACTGATTAAAAAAGTTCTTTTATTCATTTTTCCCTGCTACTTGCATGATTTTATCATATTTTACGATTTATCACAAACGATTTTTATATGACAACCAATGCCAAACATGTAAAGTGCAATAAAAAAACGCCCCGATTGGGGCGTTTCATTATTTTTGATTTAAATCATTAACGACTTTTGTTCTGTTCAACATACGAAGGCATCGGTGCATCTTCGTCCCCAAATTCACGAAACCGAAGAACTTTCGAAATTTCTTCTTCACGCTTTTTCATTTTATCTTGGTAATCATGGTCGTACAATTTCGCTCTGGCAATTTCATAAAGTTCCGCAGCACCTGCAACATTTTTATGTTTAAATAACTCAAATTTTATTGCACATTTATCAACCCCAGGATATACGACAAACTGTGTTTCTTTAACAACGGCAATATCTATATCATTAAACTTAAAACCTTTGATAGCATTGCTATTTTTTGCCCATTCGACAAAAACTTTATCTTGTTTTAATTCATAAATAAAATTTTTGACTTTGGATTCTTTTAATTTTTTTAATTTTTCCAATAACATTTCTACCCCTTTTTCTTAAAAAGTATCACAAAATTTAAAAAACTCAACACACAACAAGATAAAAATCACCACACTTTGGTTTTTTGTTTGCTTATTTAACGCACTTTTATATCTGCAACATAAAACTTTTTTAAGAGATTTTCATAATGCTGTCGTTCTTTTTTATAAAAATTGCCATATAAATTGTATTTCGCAATCTTTTTCTGACAATAATCATACGTGTTGCCATTTAATAACAAAACACCGTACTTGTGATGCAAAAAGTATGCCAAATTATGTTCACTATTTTTGTTAAAAGACAAATCTGTTATTTTGCAATCAATAACTTCTCTTTGACAAAAAAGCATCAAATGACGTTTTGTGTTCTTTCTATAATTCTTTTTCATTTTTTGTAGTGCGGTACTGCTATGTAACGGTTCACCACGGCGTGCAATATTATTCGCAATCAAATATTCGGCTACATATTCAGCATGATTAATATCAAGTGCAGATGCGTATTTATCAAATATAATCTGCCACTGTTCACCATATTCATCTGGTTCACATTTTGTTTTAAGAGTTTCAAATTCATTACACATATTTGTAGCGATTTTACCTGCCTCTCCAGCCAACACTTCCATACGTTCCGTGCTACCATCTTTATAATGTAATGTTTTTTCACCGTAATCATACTCGACAGTCATACAACAATACCGACGTGGATTATAAGATTTTACCGCTTTTTTGTTTTGTTTTTTCATATTTTATACCTTTGTCTTACCAAGATTATCACAAAGGAAAAGAATGTCAATTTCTATACAACAAAAAATCGCCCCAAACGGGGCGGATTTTATTTTTTGATTTTTGATATTTTTGATTTCGCAATTTTTTTCAAACTGGTTAAACCTTTTGAAAAATCACTCTCTTCCGCGGGTTTAACTTCTTCGGCTTTTAATGCGGAACAGCAGTGCGGACATTTTGTCGCCGTCATATCAACACTCGATTTGCAATATGGACACGCACGCGTTGTAACAGCCTTTTTGCTTTTCATCTTGTTGACAGTGCGAACAATTAAAAATGCCGCAAACATCGTGATGATAAAACTGATAACTGTGTTTAAAAACACACCCAAATTCAATGTTGTGGCACCAGCAGCCTGGGCTTCGGCAATTGTGTTGAATGTTTGACCGTTCCCGCCCGCCAAAACAAAAAACCATTGTGAAAAATCAACACCACCAATTAACAATCCAATCGGGGGCATAATAACGTCTTTGACTAACGAATTAACCACACCCGTCATCACAGACCCAACGATGATACCGATTGCCATATCAATTGCATTACCACGTTCTGCGAAATCACGAAATTCTTTTAAAAATTTACTTGCCATTTTTTTTATCCTTTTGTTCCAAATGTGTTTGCAAAGCATCAAAAACCTTGGCCAACGTTTTACGAAGACTTTCATCAAACGTTTCAACGGTTATGTTCGCCATTGCGTATGTGTTATACCGTTCATCAATTAATTGAGCAAGGATTTTTTTACTGTCCGTGTGCAATAACTGAGGACGCGTATCACGAAACTTGGTTCGTTTAACCAACAAATCCAAATCCGCCTTTAACCAAATACTTATCGCCTGGGTCAGCACCTTGTTACGTATTTCCGGCGTAATAAAAGCACCTTCGCCTGTTGATAAAACCTTTGGTGTTGGGGGCGTATCCAACAAACGGGAAACAACCTGTTGTTCGACACGTCTGAATTCTTTTTCACCATAGAGCGAGAAAATATCAACCACGCTGCACCCGGCGGCACGTTCGATTTCTTTGTCCGAATCGACAAAAGGCACCCCCAGTTTATGTGCCAACGCACGACCAACACTGGTTTTTCCCGCCCCCATCAGTCCAACCATAACGATTGGTTTATCAAGTTTTAATTCTGTTTCTTTTTTCATACCGAATATATTAGATAAAAATCTGTCATTGGACAACAGAAAGTTTATAAAAAATTATCCGTAAGTTGTGTTGAACACAAAAACATGATATAATATCAACATAAACGAAAGGGAGAAAATATGAAAAAAACTTTATTGTCTGTTCTGGCAGGATTAACCGTTATTGGTTCCGCATTTGCCGATGGTCCTTCGGTTGAAGACCGTAAAAAGCTATGTCAATTATTGATAGACAAAGGCACACATGTTTGGGTGGAAAAGACATCTGCTTGTATTCCGGTGAATCCATGTAAAAGTGACGATAAACAAATCGAGAAAGCATATTGTCCAGAAATGATAGGTATTAATAATAGTTCCAAACGCGATGAATATATAAAAGCTTATGCCGAGAATGCTTTTGGCAGCACAGCAACAGAAATAAAAGAAGTCGGCAAAGATGGTGAACACACATATTTCGGCGTAAAAACATCTGATGGTGGATATTTTGCTATAGATCATTATCCAGAATGGGAAACAGCATACGGCCACAGATGTTGTTTTGTATTACTTAATGCTTTTGACACACTGGGATTTACATATGGTTCCGAGGAATTTGGATATATAAGCGAATCTTTTAAAATCTGTAATCAAGCTTATACATTGGACGGTCTGCGTTATGTGGCGACGCCCATTGACAATACAAAATGTAATAAGGTCTATCAAGTTGCAAAATCTGTATGGGAAGATTTAAAATTCACTATGCAGCAAGACAGCGGAAAATGCGAAATTTCTTGTACAGAATAAAAAAAACGCCCAAACGGGCGTTTTTTTAATCTTCCAAGAAACTACGTAACTTTCTTGCACGCGTTGGATGTTTCAATTTATTCAACGCTTTTTGTTCAATTTGGCGGATACGTTCACGTGTAACACCGATGTATTCACCAACTTCTTCCAATGTACTGGTTTTATTGGTACTCATACCAAAGCGTTGACGTAAAACAGTTTCTTCTTTTGGATCTAATTCGGACAAAATCTGGGTAACAATTTTACGCAGATTCTTTTGTGCCGCCGAAGTAAACGGATTCTTTGCGGTTTCATCCGCAATGATTTCCATACGCGAACTGTCGTCTTCAGTTCCAACAGGTGCCTCTAATGAAATAGGTTTCAAATTGACCTTCATTGCCTTGTGAATCTTGTCCACCGGCAAATAAATAATCTTGGACAATTCTTCGGCGGTTGGTTGACGACCATATTGGTGCATAAACTGACGTGATGCACGCTGGATTTTATGTATATTATCAATCATGTGAACCGGAATTCTGATTGTTCGTGCCTGGTCAGCAATACTACGTAATATTGCCTGTTGAATCCAGTTCGTAGCATACGTTGAAAATTTATTTCCCAAACGATAATCAAATTTATCAACAGCCTTCATCAAACCGATATTTCCATCTTGGACCAAATCAGAAAAATCCAAACCCAAACCACGATTGCTGCTTTTTTTGGCAAATTTTATAACCAAACGCAAATTCGCCTCTATCATTTCACGCTTTGCACGGGCGGCTTCGGTCTGGCCACGACGAACAAGTTCGACAACCTTTTTGTATTCCGCAGTTGGTTGACCTGTTTCCTGGGCAATGGCGGTGATATCATTTTGGATTTTCATAATATCATCTGCATGCTTTTTCGCAAAGTTAGCCCACACCGGATTTTTGTGTTTTTGCAACTTTTTAACCCAATTGCGGTTCAATTCATTTCCGACATATTCCGCCAAGAAATCTTCACGTTTAATTTTGTTCGCCAACGCCAAACGCAACAATTTACCTTCTAATCCCATCAACAATTGGTCACGTTCGGTTAATTTTTCCAAAATTTCGGCAATACGATCATCGTTCAATCTGATTTTGCTGACATTTTCGAACAAAGATAAACGCATTTTGTTATATTTGTTTTCCAAATCATTATCAGGCTTGGACGAAGTCAACAGATTTTCCAAACGTTTGGCTTGTAACTTTTGCATACTGTTAAATGTGCGTTTGATTTTATTAAACAAGTCAACAACGGTTGGCATCAATGCTTCTTCCATTACCGGAATTGGCACCCCGGACGTTCCACGTGGCGTATCTTCTTTTTTTACATCATCATCTTCATCATCCAGAACATCGTCATCATCATCGTCATCTTCGGTAACGGCGGTTTCTTCTAAATCATCCAAATCATCATCATCCAATTCATCAACGTGTTCGACACCCTTGGATTTCAATGTTTCCGACAGTGCTGCCAAAGATTTTTGTTCGGCCTCACTGGAATACATAGCTTCCAGATTAATGATGTAACGCAAACGGATATCTTCGTTGGACAATTGTTGGAACCAATCCAACATAGCCTGAATTGTCATAGGACTTTCGCACAGGCCATAAATCATAAGTCTTGATGCGGCTTCGATACGTTGAGCAATTGCAACTTCGCCCGCGGCGGTCAACAATTGAACCATACCAATCTGTTTTAAATAAGATTGAACAGAATCTTGGACCCCCAAAACCAGATTGCCGGTTTGACTGCGTTCCAACTGCTTGGCATAGTATTCATAATCGTCTTCGTTGACATCAACTTGCTCGGCATCGGCGTTTAACAAATTCCGATACTTTTCCGAATTTTCATCGGCATCGTCATCATAGTATTTGCCGGAATCCTTGGCATAGTTATCAGTTTCCAAAAATTCCAAACCCAAATCCTGTTTAAAGAAATCCAAAACTTCCTGGTTTTCTTCTTCGGGAATTTCATCGGCTTCGGTCGCGGCATTAAAATCCATCTGGGACAGATAGCCGTTCTCAATCGAAGACATAGCCAACTTTTGCAAGTTTTCTGGTAAAGACTCTACCAAGAGTCTTGTCGCTTCATCAAGTTTTTTGGACATCAAAAACCCTTAGTTTTTTTGGTTATTAAACTATTATTTCTTTTTATTTGCCTTGGCAATCGCATCGTGCAATGCAGATTCAGATACCAAACCCAAAACAATCGGACTCTGTATTTGAATTTCTGAATAATTCTTGTGCGTTTTGTTACGAACCGATGCCACTGTTGGGTTGGTACTACGCATCAAGCGGGCAATTTGACCATCCGACAAATCAGGATAATTTTTCAAAATCCATAAAATACCGCCCAAACGATTTTGACGATGCAGTTTCGGTGTGTAACCAACACCCTTTTTATTCTGGGCATTTTGTGCATTAACAATCGTTTCACGCAAAGTCAAACGCGCCGATGGATCAGCCTCGCAATTTTTGATATCTTCACGGGTCAATTGGCCGTTTAAAATCGGGTTTAAACCCTGGATTTTATATGTTTCTGCATCCGCGATGTTTTTGACTTCCAACTCGTGCAGGCCACAAAAATCAGCAATTTGTTCAAAAGTCAAAGCGGTGTTTTCAATTAACCACAAAGCTGTGGATTTAGGCATATACGGGTAATTCATAAAAAATCCTCTTGTTGCAACGTGCTTTAATATAGCACAAAACGTGCTATATTCAAGCGGTTTTTTTATTATTTTTTTACTGTTTTTTTATTAACTTGAAACCGTCCGGGGTATCCATAACCGTCCAACCCGCCGCATCAATTTGCCCACGCAAAGCATCCGCAGTGGCAAAATCACGGGATTTTTTGGCATCCGCACGTTTTTGGGCCAATTCTTGAATTTCGTTTGGTGCCACTTCGGATTCCAAATCGTGCAACTTTTTTGCACGGTCCGCAAATTGTAACCCCAACAATTCATCAATAAAATCAACCAGTGCCAGTTTCGTTGCCGCATTAACGGTTTTATCTTTTAACAAATCTTGGACGACAACCAATGCTTCGGACGTTTTCAAGTTATCCGAAACCGGTGCCAAAATTTTATCGTGCCATTGATTGTATAATTCTTGATTCATTGGCGATTTATCATCGGCCGACATCAAGTCCGCAATTTTACGGACCAGATTTTTGTATCCAGTTGCCGCGGCATCTAATGCCTCAAAAGAAAACTCCATCGGTTGACGATAATGTCCCAGCAACAACAAGTACCTAAACGCCATCGGGTCGTATCCTTGGTCTATCAATTTCGGAACCGTAAAGAAAGACCCAGAAGATTTGGCCATTTTGCCGTCTTTTAACAATAACCACGCATAATGCACCCAATATTTCACCCACGGTTTTCCTACAACCGGTTCAGCCTGGGCTATTTCATTGGTATGGTGCACCTTGATATGTTCCTGACCACCGGTATGAATTTCAAAATGGTCACCAAGGTATTTCATACTCATTGCACTGCATTCCAAGTGCCACCCTGGGAAACCAACACCCCATGGGCTGTCCCATTCCATTTGACGCTTTTTATCGGTTGGCGAAAATTTCCATAATGCAAAATCGGTTATATTACGTTTTCCATCAACATCGATACGTGCACCACCACGTAAATCTTCCAGTTTTTGACCACCCAATGCACCATAATCCGCAAATTTTGATGTATCATAATAAATACCATCACCAGGGATTTCGTATGTTAAACCCAATTTTTCCAATTTTTGAATCAATTCTATTTGTTCGGCAATATGGTCAGTTGCACGTGGCGTATGCGTTGGACGAATGATGTTTAACAAATCCATATCATTCAAGCAACGTTCCATATATTTCTTGGCCACATCCCATACAGACATATTTTCACGTGCCGCACCCTTTTCCATTTTATCGTCACCGGTATCTTCATCACTGGTCAAATGGCCGACATCGGTAATATTCATAACATGGTTTACCGTATAACCGTTTGCCATCAGCATACGTTTAATTATGTCATTATTCACAAAGGCACGCATATTACCCAAATGTTGGTCCCAATAGACCGTTGGTCCGCAAGTATACATACCCGCGTGATTTGGGGTTAATGGGACAAAGTCCTCTAATTTACGGGTCATTGTATTATATAATCTTATCTGCATAGTGAAATCCTTTCGTGTTTTTGTGATATTAACAATTTATGGAAAACAGTGCAACAACCATGTTGCGAAAAAAATTCGTTAACAACAACAGCAACAAAAATTCATAACTAAAAATTTCATATTTTATATTGTATAAGCCGGGCAAAATAATGTCAATCTTTTTCGTGGTTTTCGGCCGCACGCGGGTGACAATGTTCATAAATATTCATTATTTCCGCGGTATTTACCTTGGTATATAATTGGGTTGTGGACAGTGACGAATGCCCCAGCAATTCTTGCAAACTGCGTAAATCAGCCCCATCAGACAACAATGCCGTTGCAAAAGTATGACGCAATGCGTGCGGTGTTACATAATCGGGCAACTGCAAATAATAACGCAACTTTTCAATAACTTTTTCCGCCATACGCGATGACATAGGCAGCCCACGCACACTGCGAAACAAATTATCATTTGATGCATTACCAAAAGGACGAATTTCAACATACTTTTTTATTGCATTATTAACCGCCGGCAAAACAGGCACCATACGTTCCTTGTTACCTTTTCCAACAATACGCAATACTTCTGGTTCGCCCGCGACATCAGCATTGGTTAAGGATAAAGCCTCGGATATACGGAGTCCACACCCAAACAATAATGTAACCAAGGCCCAATCGCGTGCCGCAACCCACGGTTCGTCATTATCAAGATTTTTGATAGCTTCACGCATATCCTGAACATCTTGGGGCTCGATTGCCTTGGACAATGTTTTTGGGACCTTTGGCGAAGATATTAAACCAACCGCATCATTTTTTATATCATAATGCTTTG
>CACYQE010000031.1 GCA_902776515.1 uncultured Pseudomonadota bacterium | reverse complement strand
TGAGCGGATCCGCTATGTGGATGACCGGTACGGCGGGGGAAAACCTGCGCTGCGCCGGCCGTCATATATGGTCTGGCTGGAAAAATGCACAGATGTGGAAGTGGACGGGATTGTGCTGCATGACGCGATGTGCTGGACGCTGAACCTGGATACCTGCGACCGGGTGCGGGTGCATGATCTGGTGATCGATGACAACCGCCATGTCGCGAATACAGACGGGATCGACATCACTGGAAGCTCGGATGTGGAGATCCGGCACTGCCATATCTCCTGCGCGGATGACGGGATTGTGCTGAAAAACCCGCTCCATACCGGGCGTGCGATGCGGAATGTCCATGTCTCGGACTGCACGATCGGGACGGTCATGAACGCCCTGAAAATCGGGACGGAAACCGTGCATCCCATCGAGCATGTGCTCATTGAGCACTGCACGCTCCGGCTGACGGATATCTACCCGGGCTCTGTTTCCGGCATCTCCATTGAATCCTGTGACGGAAGCTGGGTGCAGGATGTCACGGTGCGGGATATCCGGATGGACCATGTCCTGTGTCCCATCTATCTTTGCCTGAATATGCGCAACCGCACCGGCGACCCGTATACGGATGTCCCGGATGAAAACGCATGAAACGGTCAGCTATTAAAATTGCACCCGCAAAATCATTGTCCATATATTGTGAATATGCGGCCATAATTAGTGCTTCGGGTGCCCATTGACTTGCCGGGTATTGTGTTTCAACCAACAAAAACTTTTCGGCCGCAGTTTCGTAATGTTCGCGTTCAAATTGGTTGTATGCTTCGCTGTATATTTCCTCTAACGGTTGTTGGGTGACAATCTCTTTATCATTGCTGCATGCAGTCAACAAAAATGCCGGGAAACAAAGTAAAAATAATTTTTTCATTTCTTTTTATTCCTGTCTTGATTTTTTTAATCTTGGTTGAGTATAATCCAAACTATGAAACTTAGCAAACATATTTTCGGTGTTGGTCTGATGACGGGTATAAGCCGTATTTTCGGCTTTGTTCGTGATATGTTAATTGCACGTGTTTTAGGTGCCGGACGTTTGTCGGATATATTTTTGGCTGCTTTCCGATTGCCGAATCTGTTTCGTGATTTATTGGGCGAGGGTGCTTTATCTGCGATATTCATACCAATGTATGCCGATTCCAAGAAAGATGAAAGTTTTGCAAAAAATGTTTTTTCATGGTTGATGGTGGTTTTGTTGGGCATAACCTTGGTGTTCGAGGTTTTAATGCCTTTGGTTGTGTGGGGACTGGCACCGGGATTTTCAACTGTGCCGGGCAAAATGGAAATGACGGTTATTATTTCCAGAATAATGTTTTTCTATGTCATATTTATTTGTGCAGCGGCGTTTTTGTCGGCTGTCCTTAATGCTTTTTCGCGGTTTATGTTGGCGGCCTTTATGCCTGTTATGTTAAATTTGATGTTGATTGGTGCATTACTTGTTGCACCCTATTTTGGGGCGGGGGACAGGGTTTTGTATTTGATGGCGGCAACAGTGGTTTTGTCCGGAATTGTTCAGTGTATGATTTTATGGGGACGTATACGCAACAAACATTTTGGTTTGCGTTTGGTTGTCCCGCGTTGGACACCCGGAATAAAAACAATGTTTAAACGATTTGGGGTCAGTATTGTTGGCAGTGGCTTTTATCAAATAACAATAATATTGGGGACATTGGTGGCCAGTTTCCAAAGTGGGGCTGTGTCGTGGTTGTATTACGCCGACCGTATAATTCAATTGCCTTTTGCGATGATTGGTTTGGCGGTTGGAACGGTTTTGATATCTTCTATATCCAACGCATTGTCAGAAAAAAATATGCGTAGTGTTTATATTCAACAAAACTCATCTATGCGTCAGTCAATGATGTTGATGTTGCCGTGCGTAGCGGGATTGTTTGTTTTGGCCGAACCGATAATAAAGTATTTGTTCGAATACGGTGCGTGGACCCCGGAATCAACACACGCTGTGGCGGTTGCGATAATGATTCAGGTATTTGTTTTGCCGGCAATGATGATTAGCCAGATTTACAGTAAAACCTTGTATGCAAGCCAGGATGTAAAAACACCTGTTAAAACCAGTATGATATCATTGGGTGTGGCATCTGTGATTTATTTGTCCTTGTTCAAATTTGTTGGTTATTTGGCGATACCAATTGGTGTTGTGGTCAGTGGTTATGTAAAAAATTATTTGTTGGGACGTGCATGCAGAAAACGTGGATTGGTGAAAATTGATTCAAAAACATTCCGGGCGATGTTTGTTTTTGCACTGTTGTCTGGTGCAATGGGATGTGGGTTGTGGTTTGTTCCTGTTTCCGGGGTTGTATCATTGATGGCAACAATTGCGGCGTTTGGAATTATTTATTTGCCGGTGGCATTTATTTTGAATAAAAAAATATAATCAAAATAAAGTTGAAAGATGCTTTTTTATATGTTACAATAGCAATATGAGAATGTAAGGAGTCCCTAATGAAAAAATTAGTTTCTTTGGCGGCATTGACCGCTTTGTTGGCCGGATGTGCCGATACAACCACAACTGGTGCAGGTTATGGTTCTGATGGTTTTGGTGAAGAACAATTGGTCACTGAAAACCAATCTTTGAACGATGCTTATTTGTTGGCACCGGCACCGCGTTACTATATTGGTACCGCTTATAAGGTTGAAGATGTTCAATACGTTCCAACAGAAGACTTTAACTATAACCAAACGGGTGTTGCGGGAATTGTTCCGGCTGAATTGAATGGAACAAAAACAAGCAACGGTGAAACGTTTGATATTGGTCAAATGGTCGCAACAAGCAAAACTTTACCGTTGCCAACAATTGCACGTGTAACAAATTTGGAAAACGGTCAATCGGTTGTTGTTCGTATCAATAATCGTGGTCCTTTTGTAAATACTCGTATTATGGACTTGTCGCCGGCTGCCGCGGCACGCATTGGTTTGACCAACCAGGCCAAGGTTCAGGTTCAAGTTTTGTCTGACCAAACAATCGCTGTGAAAAATGCGACTTTGGGTGGTGCACAACAGCAACCTGTTGTTGTTGAGGAACCTGTAAAAGAAACAGTTGTTGAAACTACGGTGGCACCGGTCGCAACATCGGGTGACTACAGTGTTCAGGTTGCGGCTTTCTATGCGGAAGACAGTGCGAATTCTTTGGTCCAAAAGATGAAGAAATACGGTGATGCAATCGTTGTAAAAGAAGGCGATATGTTCAAGGTTCGTATCGTTAATTTGGATGCATCCAAGGCACGCAGCGTGATTGATGCACTTCGCAGCAACGAAGGTATGGCACCAGGGTTGTTAAAGAACGGCCGCTGGGTTAATGCCGACAGCATTTAATATCGCACATTTGATTATCCAAGAACCGCCTTTTGTGGCGGTTCTTCTTTTGCAAAGTTCAGTGAAGGCATATTTCTACGCTTGAATTCGCGTAAAATACTTGACATTTTGTTTTTTTGTGTTACTTATATATTGCAAAAAGGGATGTTAATATGAAAAAATCTGATGATGGTGCATTTTTTTATGTGGTTTTTATGTTGTTTGTGGGGGCATTCCTCCTTGCAAAAGGGCCCGGGGACGATAAGCAAGAAGACACGATAATCAATCAAAAATTCACGGAAAAGTTGTGCGAAATCAATAAGTTGTGTGAAATCGAAAAGTACGATTCCTTGATTACAAACAGTGATTCTGTGGTTTTTGATATTGATGACAAGATTGCAGCCAACAAGAATAAGCTTGATAGTTTAAAACGCGAAATTGATACTTTGCAACATATGTGGAAAAAAATGGAACGCGAAGTAGAAAATTCAATTGATAATATTTTTGTGGCATATGCCCAAAAAGTGTGTAAGCGGGGTCGTTTGATGGGTGCAATCCCAGATGAAGAAAAAGTTTTGGGTGCACTTAGAAAAAATAAAGGATTATTAAATACGGTAAGAGAGATACCTTACGGTTGTTACAGTTGGGTTGGTGACTATGAGCTTATGGATGGTGCTCACGAAAAAATTTTTGCTTTGTCAGGATGTGATTTGTTAAGTTCAAACGAACAAAAGGACTTGGCACTGGGGTTAGAACGGGATTTAACAAACGCAAGACTTTCAATTCAGGCGAAATACAGCAAATATTATCCATGCATACGTAAGAATAAAAAAAGACTGTACGAATATGGGTATAATAGCTCGGAAGATATCGTTTTTGATTTTTGTTTAAGAAAGGTTTGCTGCCCAAAAGATACGAGTTTTTTCCGTATGCAAGGTGCAAAGTATAATGCTGTTCGTGTTGATAACAATAACATTGTTGTTTTAAGAACCGAACCTGATGGGTATGTGTCTTCATCACAACCTCTTAAACTTGGTTCTGTTCTGATGAGACTGCGTAATGAGACTGCACTATCACTAGATTTTGATACATTGCAAAAAGATCCACTTTTTGATGGTCTGTATTCATATTTTGATTGTTCTTTGGATACAGCGGGAATAAAAATTCCTCCTTATTATAGATATCAGATTTGCAAGAATAACAAGGGGGTATCTTTTGTTGCGTATGCAGAATATAAAAATGTAAAATTCCCAGATTTGTCAGAAAATGTCGGTAAGATAGACACATTGGAAACGCAATGCAAAAATTTACAACACTTTAACGATTCTTTGACAAAGGTGCGTGAAAAGGTTTTGAAACAAAAAGCAAGTTGGACTTCTTCCAGAAGTGTTCTAGCTCAACAAAAACGTTTTTGATAAATAAATAGTGTTGAAAAACACCGCCCCAGAACGGGCGGTGTTTTATATACTGTTAAAAAAGAAATGATACACAAAAATGTGTTTTTTATTGATATTTGTTTTTGTGATGTTATAGTACCGGAACAAAAACAAGGGATAATAAATGAGTGATACATCGCATTCTTATATGACTTATATTTCTTGGTTGAATGAAGTTCATTCCAGATTGACATCTTATGCGGAATATCGTGATAATAAAAGTAAAATGAAAGATGTTGACCTTATGAACAATTTGAATAATATGCGAACAAAACTTGTTGACGAGATTCCTTTTTATATAAAATTTGATGACGGTTATGAAAAATGGTGTCAGCATGTTCAAAATGAATTCGCAAATGTTTTAACCAGTCATGTTCTGTTTATGGCGGCACGTATTAAAATAAAAAATATAAGTATTAATAAATAAATATGGCGACAACACATCGCCATATTTTTTACTTCTTTTTGCGTTTGTTTGAATCTTTGTTTTTGTTACTTGGTTTGCTTAACAGTTTTTGGTTTGTTATTTTTTCTAATATCATTTCAGGGCTAATGTGTTTGAAAGATAAAAACCAGGCATTTTTGTCTTTTGTTTTGTTTTTTGCTTTGTTTTTGATTTCAAAAGTTGTTCGTGGTGGAATGGAAATGACGTTGTCGCCTGGAATCCATTCTGCGGGCGTTACAACGTGAAAAGCATCGCCTGTTTGCAACGCGATAATAATACGTTTGATTTCTGTTATATTTCGACCAACAGACACAGGATAATACAATGTTGTACGAATAATGCCGCGTGGGTCAATAATAAACACGGAACGTATTGTTGATGTATCAGATACATTTGGATGAATCATACCGTAAAGTCCGGCAATACGCATACCATTATCAGCAATAATAGGAAAAGTTATTTCCATACCCTCCCATCCTTGGAATGATACATCGGTTTTTATGGATTGAATCCACCCAAGATGTGATGCAACCGAATCCACCGATAATCCAATAAGTTCAGTGTTTATGGCTTTGAATTCGTCAATCATAGATTGAAAAGTCATAAATTCTGTTGTGCATACCGGTGTAAAATCGCCGGGGTGAGAAAACAAAACAACCCATTTCCCGCGATAATCTTTTGGAAATTCAATGTATCCGTGTGTGGTCATGGCACCAAATTCGGGTGCTGGTTCGCCAATGAGTGGTGTGTTTGTGCATTTTTGGCACATATTTTCAAGCAGTTCGTGCATAATTTTGCTCCTTTTGTTGGTTCTGGATTATGTTAACATCGTGGAAAATTGAAATCGCCAAGATACATTTCCTTTGGGAAAATTAGAAAAAACTTGATTTTTCAAAATAAACCGAATATAATGGCGACCGCTGGATAACCCAGGACTGATTAAGCATCGGTGCGTTTTGGTCCCGTTTGTGATAAGGTTCCTGTTAAATGTTCGGCACAATTAAAAAACCAAAAGGATTATAAAATGGCAAGAGCAGGTGCTAAACGCAATACCCGCAAATTAAAAATTGGTCGCCGCTTGGGTGGCAATCTGTGGGGTCAGGCTAAATCTCCGTTTAATAAACGTAAATACAAGCCGGGTCAGCATGGTCCAACTTCCCGTGGTGGAAATATGACCGATTACGCAAAACAGATGCGTGCAAAACAGACTTTGAAAGGTTACTATGGTAACATTGGTGAAAAAAAGTTCCGTGCGTATTATTTGGAAGCAGACAATATGAAGGGCGACACACCGGAAAATTTGATTGGTTTGTTGGAACGCCGTTTGGATGCGGTTGTTTATCGTGCAAAATTTGCACCAACTGTATTCTCTTCTCGTCAATTAATCAGCCATGGTCATATCTATGTTAATGGCAAACGTGTTAAAATCGCTTCTTATCAAGTAAAACCGGGTGATGTCATCACTGTTGGTGAAAAAGCGAAACAAATGCCGTTGGTTGTTTTGGCATTGGAATCAGGCGAACGCAATTGGCCGGATTATATCAATGTGGACAGTGCAAACTTTGTTGCAACATTTACTCGTGTTCCAGCATTTGCAGATGTTCCTTATCCGGTTCAGATGTTCCCAGAATTGGTTGTCGAATTCTATTCAAGATAATAGATTTGAATATCAAAAAGGAAAATCCGCCGGATACGGCGGATTTTTCTTTACATCTTTTTTATAAACATACTATAATTAAACCAATAAAAAATAAAGGTAGAAAATTATGTCAGAAGGAAAGTTGTATTTAACCGGATTAAAGCCAACAGGCGAATTGCACTTTGGTAACTATATTGGTGCGTTAAGACAGGCGTGCATCGCATCCCAGGAAAACAAAACAATTATTTTTGTTGCTGATTTGCACGCATTGAATGCTGTGCGTGATGCAAAAACTGTTCGTGAAAATTCTTATAAAGCGGCGGCGGTTATTATGTCGTTGGGTTTTAATATGGATAATGTATTGTTGTTTCGTCAATCTGACATAGATTCTGTTTATAAATTAACGGAATTATTGATGAATGTTACACCAAAAGGTTTGATGGATCGTGCACATTCTTACAAGGCAACGGTTGATAAAAATACAGCTGCGGGTTTGGATGTTGATGCCGGGGTTAATATGGGGCTGTATACATATCCTATTTTAATGGCGGCTGATATTTTGTTGTATGATACAGATATCGTTCCGGTTGGTGCAGACCAGAAACAGCATGTAGAATTTGCACGTGATATTGCCGGGCACTTTAATGCGATATACGGCAATGTATTTAAATTGCCAGAACCACAAATAATAGAAAATGCGGGAATTTTGCCTGGGCTGGATGGCAGAAAAATGAGCAAATCTTATGATAATGTGATTCCTTTGATGGCACCTGAATCTGAATTGAAAAAGAAAATTATGCGTATCGTTACGGACAGCAAAACACCCGAAGAACCAAAAGACCCCGAAACTTCTGCTATATTCCAAATTTATCGTCATTTTGCAACAATGGACGAGATTGCAACATTTGCAGAGAAATTCCGTGCGGGTGGTATGGGGTATGGAACCGCCAAAACAATTTTGTTTGAAAAAGTGAATTCTGTGCTGAAACCTATGCGTGAACGTTACGAACATTTGATGGCTAATCCACAAGAAATTGATGCGGCGTTTGCAAAAGGGGCGGAAATTGCACGTAAAATCGCTGACAGAAAAATAGCCAAAGTAAAAAAAGCTATGTTGGGATGACAAGAAAATAAAAGGAGAGAAATAATGGATAAAAAACAAAAATTATTTTTAGCGACTGCTGTTTGTGCGTTTGGTTTGATTTTGTTTGGCATAAACCGTTTTTCGGTACCTGATACAATATCGGTGGGGGGTGAATGTAATGTTTCGGTCCCAAAGGACAGAACCGCGGTCACCTTGCGTGTAACAGTAACCGATAAAAGTGCCGCAAAATCAATGAAAATTGCTTCTGCACAAATCGCACAGATAAACGAATTTTTGAAAACATTGGATGTCAAGGTTCAAACCAGCGAATTTAATTCTTATGAAAAAACCGAATGGAATCGTGCAACAGAAAAATCCGAATATGTCGGCGTTGAAACAAATATCGCGTTGGATGTTTCTGCGGACAACATTGATAAAATAGAAACAGTGTTAACAAAATTTGCGGGAACA
>CACYQE010000030.1 GCA_902776515.1 uncultured Pseudomonadota bacterium | reverse complement strand
AATTACTAAAGGTTTCAGCAAACATGCTACTACTACCCTTTACTATTCCATTAAACAACCCAGATGGAACACTCGTCAGACCACTACCTTGGAATGTTCGATAGAAAATATTAGCACGCATATTTACTGTTCCACTAAGCCCTTGGAATAAATTTGCAGGCACAGTCGTAAGATTTGTACACCCCATAAACGTTCCATAAAAACTTGGATGTGCTGAACTAATTGTCGGTAACAGTGCCCCCAAGGAACCAGAAACAGACTGAACATATGTATTATTAGCAAAACTTATCGAACCAACGCCCGCAGTTCCATTAGTTGGGCTTCCATTAGTAGTATTATACGGACTACTTGCAGTTATATCACTTTTAAATCTTATCGTAACTGACGTAGCTGTCTTGAACACATAACTGTGTGTCTTTGTTACTACTGATGTTGAATTGCTTGATATCGTTTCAATATCACCATCTTCTTCCCATTGAACATACAAACTTCCTTTCAACGCATAGGAAAATGAGAAACTGGCTGTTAGCATAGGCGTTGTAGTTACAGAAAATGTGTAAGCAAAATTACACGATACCTTTGATGGATTATCACCATCAGTAAAATAACTTTCAAAACCTGTTGTATAAACATCCAAAGGAGTCGCACATGATGTCACCAATCCTGTTCCCTTGAATATATTTGTCATCAAATTTGTGCCACTGGTAGAAAAATTTTGAAACAATTCTGGTGGTATAAAATACTTTGATGTACCATTTACCGCATTTTTACCCAAATTGGTACAATTCAAGAACGTATTAACAAAGGCGTTGGTAGCAATTGTACCACTTAATCCAGAAAACAAATCGGCCGGTATACGTCCATACAATCCCGTACACCCACTAAATGTTGAAGAAAAAGCTGATGCAGCTGCTGTACCAACAATACCTTTGAACAAATCTTTATTCAGAGTACCTCTACCCTGACAATTTTGGAAAGTCGAAGCAAAGGTTGACGAAGACAGAGTCCATCCGTTATTAAACGGTGCAAATATCAAGATCTTGCCCGGCACCAAGGCCGTACAATCTGCAAAGGTAAAACTAAACATTCCGAAAGGTAAAACCTTTGTTGCTGAGGCAGAACCTACGCTTTGGAATATGTTTGTTATAGTTGTTAAACTTGAGCAACCTTGAAACGTATTAGCAAACATCCTTTGTGCAGGTGTCCCTGTATATCGTGCAAAGAATCCCCCCATAACTTCGACAATTCCAGAGCAATTGTAAAACATGGCCTCAAACATACTGGCTGCTGGAATATTTCCACCACTCCCCGCGTTTCCAAATATATTTGTTGTCAATCTCTGCAAACTGGTACAGCCGTTAAATGTAAAATTGAACATATATTCAGCAGGTGCACCAGTAAACGCACCAAACAAGCCGGCAGGTAATGTAGCAAGGCTTGTACAATTACCAAATGTATAAACAAACATATAACTACCGGGTGTTGCACCCATACCTGCAAATACATCTGTTATATCGGTCAAATTTGAACACCCATAGAATGTGTGATCAAACATACGTGTTGATCCTGTACCAGTAAACGCACTAAATAATCTAGCTGGTAACGTAACAAGGCCTGTACAACCACCAAATGTATGAACAAACATACTTTCTCCGGGGGTAGCACCCATACCGGCAAACACACTTACCCTTACATTATTTGAAACAGTATTACCCAGCGTAGTCAACCCTGTGCACCCATAAAAGGTATGATCAAAAACATATTTTGCACTGGAATTTGATACACTAAATGGTTTAAATAAATTTGACGGCAAAGTGGTCAAAGATTGATTGTTACAACCATTGAACATATATGTAAAAATATAATTATTTAATCTTTTACCGCTTCCTGTTCCAAAAATTTTTTCTATCGTTGTTATACCGGTACAACCATCAAATGTATGACTGAACATATATCGCCCAGATGCAGTAGTAAAACTATCAAACAAATTTGCAGGAACCTTTTTTAATCCTGTACAACCACTAAAAGTGTAATTAAACATATAATCTACACCTGTTGAGCCAACACTGTTAAATATATCCTTAATACCGTTATTACCTGTAGCAGTGCTGTTTCCTAACTTTGTACATCCATAAAACGTATAAGAAAACACATATGTCGCAGCAGAATTAGACACCAAGTCAAATAATCCAGCGGGTAAATTTACCAAGTTTGAGCACTGTGTAAAAGTTCTCTCAAACATATTATTTGCCATTGTGGGTGCGATCACTGTTCTACCATCGAATAACTTCCCAACACTTGTCAGACTGCTACAACCAGCAAATGTATAGTAAAACGCAAATGTTCCACCACCACCAGAAACCCTGTTAAAAACACCTGCAGTTATTGTGTGTAAAGACGTACAATAAGCAAAAGTATAACTAAAAATCTTATTTGCTAACGAACTAAGTGCTGGGAACAAAGCAGCAGGAATGGTTTGCAAAGATGAACAATTTCGAAAAGTATCTTCGAACATACTAGCTGTACCATACCCACCATTAATAGTGGTACCAAAAACATTTTCTGATATTGATATCAAGCCCGTGCATTGCATAAAAGTTCGATAAAATAAATACTCGGGCGCCGTGGGGGCGTCAGAATTTACCGCACTAAACTGACTAAACACATCAGCCGGCAACGATGTTATTGAGGTGCACCCATAAAAGGTTTGATAAAACATACGAGCAGCAGGAACAGCTTTTTCACTTGATGACGGGGAAGTTTTCCCCATATCTGCAAACATGTTTTTTTGCAAAACATATGAATTACCACCAACTTGTACCGTGGCAGAACCAAAGGTTAAACTGGTACAATTATAGAATGTTCTATAGAACATACCTACTGCTGGTTTTAATAACAAGAAAAAACCAGGTGTACTACCACCAGTTTTTCGAAAAGGTACATCCAACTCTGAACAGCCATAAAAAGTCCCTGCAAACATCCAAGTTGCTGCAGTTCCAAAAATTCCGTTTGGATGATTCGCATTAACTACAGAAGAGAACAAATCAACATTTGAACTCCCATCATTCGAAGCATGTAATTGCAATTTTGTACAATTTTTAAACGTATCAATAAAACGTGGCTGTTGACCATCCGACGTACCATTACCAAGTGTGTAAAAAACATCACCCATATGTCCAGAAATACCTGTTATCAAATCATTTCCAGAATAAAAATAAAATACAGATTTATTTGTGGCCGTTGGTGCATTGGTTAGGCTAGAGTGTGTAGCATATGCAGTAATATTACTGCCAGACAAAGTAATTGTGTGTTCAGGGTCAGCATAAGGAAATTCACATACAACAGTTTTTTGTGAACTAACATTAACCTCCAAATAAGTTACTTCATCACCATCAACGCTGTTGAGATAACATACTCCGCTAGTATATATATTCAACGAACCTGTAAATCTAAACTTCATGGTAACTCTCTGATTCGCGGTCGTTGTCTTAACATTAAATGTAACCCCACTTTGTGGCAACGCTGCATCTGCGGGTTTAATATCAAACGCGAAAAGACTTGTAACAGCGATGGCTGTTACCGCAACACAACGCAGTGCCGCACGATGAACAGCACCAAACATACGTGAAAAAACCGATGACTTTTTGACCGAAACGTCATTATCTCTCATATCCAAAACCCCCAGATTTCCACAGTTTTTTAAGCATTTTTTGATTTTTTACCTTCCCTTGTCAAATTAAGATTAGAACATTTGAAAATTTACAGCAAGTGTTTTTTATGGTTTTTGTGGTTAGTGGGTAGTGTATGTGGTTAGTGGTTTGTGTCTAGTGGTTAGTGGGGTGTGTGTTTTGACGCAGAAATCAAAAAACCACCCTTTCGGGTGGTTTAAAATTCTGGTGCGAGCAAAGTACTTCGGTGGCTTCGCCACCTCGCCTCGCAACCCTGCGGGTTCTCGCCCCTTTGCTTAATCAAAAAACCACCCTTTCGGGTGGTTTAAAATTCTGGTGCGAGCAAAGGGGCTCGAACCCTCGACCTCAACCTTGGCAAGGTTGCGCTCTAGCCAACTGAGCTACGCTCGCATTGTGGGTGTATTTTGACACACGTTTTTATAATTTGCAAGTAAAAAATTTATCGATAAAAAATGCCCCAAATGGGGCAATTTTTTTAATGCTGATAATTAGGTCCAAAATGCTGATAATTAGGTCCAAATTGACCATAAATCTCATTTCTCAGATTCTGACACTTTTTCACTGTACGTTTGTGATTTTCCATAATTTGTCGAGTCATAAACATCCACTGTTTATCATCGGCATGTTCAACAAATTCTTTTAAAATTTGCGGAACATTACCACAAACAATCAAACTGCGAATAGCGTTTTCGTGTCTTTCTGAATCATTTGGACTAATAGCTAAAATATTTTCTACCCGCCATTTCACAGCACTAACTTCTTGGTCAGTCAAAGAACGTTTCAATTTTTCATTTATCAACACTCTCAAACGAACAGGTATTTCAGCCGGTAACACATGACAAACCAATTGTTTGTGTTCTGTTGCTGGTTTACGTTTACGATTGCTTTTTATCTCTGCCATCGGCGACTCCTTTATTTGCTCAATTATAATATATTACAAAAAAATTTTATGTCAAGTGTTTTTATCTTTTTTTTTATAAGACGATTTATCGTAAAACAAAAAAAACACCCCAAACGGGGCGTTTTTTATTAAAACCATTTCCACGGTTGCAGGAGCTTTAAAAAGCTAACTGCGGTTCTTTTATCAGCAAATGTATGACCACAACGCGGGCAAACAATAAATGGTGCAACAACAGCCTTGTATTTTTTGCGTATCATTAACCAGACGTATAAACCTGCCGCCCATGCCGCAATCACCAATCCCCATGCAACATAGCCGAAATATTTGTTAACCGTCCGGGTCAAGATTTGAACAACACCAACGTTGGACTTTTCCAAATCATTGTAAATCCGGACCGCAACCGGCCAAGAAGATGGACGCCATGGATAAACGTGTTTGATTCCGTAATTCGTTAACAATGTCGTTCCCAAACCACCAGAATTCTTATCCAATTGATGTTTCACCGCTTCATCAATCATCTTGTCAACTTCGGTTTGGGCAACCTTGGTCAATTCTTTTTCGACTTTTTCCAATCTTTCATTAACCATTTTGGCCGTATCATCAACCTTTGCCACCGCGGCATTTGCTTTGTCGATACCCTTGTCAGCCTGGGCCACGACATTATCAACCGCGTTTGTTTTCACACCGAATTTATTAACCAGTCCGGTTAAGCCCTTGACACTGGCAGTTGTGTTTTTCGCCTTGGCGGTTGTATCCTTGGCCTTGGCAGTTGTGTCAGTAACCTTTTCAACCTTGGATTCCACAATTTTTACTTTTTCGATTGCGACACCAATTGGTTTTTCCAAGTTGATTGATTTTTTAATTCCAGCTAATAATTTTTCGTATTGCTCTACGATATTGCGTTGCAAATCAAAGAACATTGAAACAACAATAGATTTTTTAATCGGTGAAGAATAACGTGCCTTGACATGCAACGGAAACCATATAACGAAAGCCAACCATATTACACTGACAATCAAAAATATGCGTTTCGCATGCGTGATAACAGATGTCTTTTTTGCAACGGTTTTTGCACCGTGCATATCGATTACCTCGACCTCTTTTACTTTTTTTGCCAATTTTTTCTCCTTTCCTTACCTGACCAAATTATACAGATATTACAACCCAGGTTTCAACAGTTTTTTATTTACTATTTTCAAAACGCTCTATGATTTTAGAGTTTTTCTTAAAAAGTTTTTCCAAAACAACATCATTGGATTGTACTGCTGAAATTTGCAAAATCGCTTCATAATAAAGTTTTGCGTTATCTGCATTATGAAAAGCATACATTTCCTTTACTGGGATCGGGCAATATACGGCATCGTCTTTTTCGCTACCAATTTCGATACTGTTATCAAAGTCTGATTTGCGTCCCATATATGCACATACTAACGCATAAACTAACGATTTTCCTGATTCAGATTCAGAAATATTATTGGCAACGGCCAAATACACTTTATCATCCATACTTAATACTAAATCAGGTTTTATATTATTTTTTTTTGTACTTTTTGTTTCTGCCATTTCTTACTCCTTGTTAATTTAGTTTTTTTAATATCTAACTTGTTTCACCTTGTTATAATAAATTTTTTATTGTTTGTCATTATTTTCGTTTTTCAAACCTTTTTGCTAAACTACGATTATGCAACAATGCAATATCATATAACTCTGTTTTCTTGTTGTCTTCTATCGCATTCTTTATTGTTTCATAATACAAATCCGCTTTCTTAGAATCATCAAATGCCATTACATCTTCGGTGGCACGCATTTCATAAAAGTTGGCATTACCATCACACCCAAGTGTATAAATAAGTACGGCGTCATTCAAATCAAAACGACTTAACAATAAATAGAAACGTTTTCCAAAATCCAGTTTAAACAAAGAAAATCCATTTCTATCAGCATTACTATCAATTACTGATGATACAGCATTAGATGATTGTTCTATTTTTCGTTTCTTAGCCATTTTGCGTATATCTCTCTATAAACTCTTGTTTAAATTCTTGGAAACGTCCCTGCTCTATGCTGGTCCGAATATCACGCATCAAATCTTGATAAAACCACAAGTTATGTTGAGTCAACAGTGTTGCACCCAAAATCTCGTTACATTTTATCAAATGATGAATATAGGCACGCGACAGTTTGCACGCAGGACAACCGCACTTGTCATCAATAGGTGCATCATCATCACGATATTTCGCATTACGCATATTTAATGTGCCATGCCTTGTAAAAGCCTGGGCCGTGCGACCGGCACGTGTCGGCATAACACAATCAAACATATCGACACCGCGTTCCACGGCACCAATAATATCCAACGGTGTTCCAACCCCCATTAAATAACGCGGCTTGTCGGTTGGTAACATGGGTGTAACAGTTGAAATCATATTAAACATAACTTCTTGGGGTTCACCAACAGCCAACCCACCAATCGCATACCCATCAAAACCAATTGCGGTTAATTCGCGTGCAGACTTTTCACGTAAATCAGGGAAATCAGCCCCTTGGACAATTCCAAAAATTCCATAACCATCACGATTAACAAATGCATCTTTGCTGCGTTTTGCCCAACGAGTTACCATATCAACATTTTTTTCTGCCCTATCACGTGTTGTTGGCAAATGCAGACATTCATCCAAAACCATTGTGATATTAGAATCCAGTTGGTGTTGAATATGCACAGAATCTTCGGGACGCAAAAAGTGTTTAATACCACCATCGATATGTGATGTAAATTCAACGCCCTCTTCTTTCATCTTTACCAAATTAGATAACGACATAACTTGGAATCCACCACTGTCAGTCAAAATAGGTCCCTGCCAACCACTAAATTTATGCAATCCCCCCATTTGTTCAACTAAATCGCCACCCGGACGCATCATCAAATGATACGTGTTTCCCAATATAACCTGGGTCCCAGTTGCGGCAACCTGGTCCATGGTTAACGCCTTGACCGTAGCCGCAGTTCCAACCGCCATAAAGGCAGGTGTTTGAAATGTTCCATGTGCAGTCTCCACACTGCCACGGCGAGCGTTTCCATCTGTTGCGATTAAATTAAATTTTAATGACATTTGTTTTTCCTATTTAAAATTATCTTTCCATATTTTTTCTACATCACAATCAATTTTTGGTCCGTGTGTAATAATTGACATTGGACCATCAAAATATCCACGTGTATATTTTTTGACATCATCAACTGTTACCGAATCTGACAGCTTGCATTGACCATAAAAATCGTGCAAACGGTTATACTTTAACCAATCAGTTACTAATCTGTTGCAACGCAAATCATTGGCATCCAGAAAATTCGCACGTCCCAATTTATTTTGGTTCATATATTTTCTTAAATCTTTTTCCTTTGGGTAACCGGTTGTATAAACATCATATGCGGTCTTTGCGGTCAGTGCCACAACACGTGCCACATTTTCCGGTGATGTTTCTGTTCTGAATCCACATAATTGTGTTTTCATATCACCATATCCCGTCAAACGAACACCGTATGTCAAACCATTTTCAGAACGCAAAACATCAAACAATTTTTCCCGCAAACAGCGTTCAAATTTTGCCACACAACAATCTTGATAATCATATTCCGGTGTATCAGGCCACAAACACGGAAACAAAAATTCAATCACAACATTGGTTGTATCTGGGATATAGTTATGTTCTGAACTTGGTGTATACTTTAAATTGGATTTATTTTCTGCATCACATTTCGGTAAAAAACTAAATATATCTTCCAATTTTTTTAATAAATCATCTTTATTTTCAATTTTACCAGAAATACATATCAAACAATTTTCAGCCACCATGCGTTTCGATGCAAAATTTAATATATCTTCACGTGTAAAGCGACTTATATTTTCCGGATTTCCCAGTGTAACCATACCAT
>CACYQE010000029.1 GCA_902776515.1 uncultured Pseudomonadota bacterium | reverse complement strand
ATACACGTTGGTCGGGTGGGGCGTTGTATGTTCATACAGTTCGACAAACAAATTACTCTATTGTGCTGGGTGGAAATCTTGGAAACTATTTGGATGCAAGTCGTGTCAAAGATCCGAATGATAAATTATTGGTGGCGTTGGATGCGGCGACCAGTCGTGGCGAGTTAAATCGCATTATGAAAAATTCTGTGCGGTTGAATCCAATACAAATTATGAATAATGTTGGTGTGGTAAATTCTTTTATTGTTGCTGATATGGGTGTCGGGTCGGCCACGGGCTTTGGTGTGATGCCATTGTATCTGTATTCCAAAGATTTTTCTGTTATGGGGGCAACGGCCGCATTTGGAATTAGTTTATCAAATAATTTATACGGAACGTTTGGTGGACATTTTGCACGGGTAAATTATTCCGATGCTTATGATGAATGGTCTGGTGTTCTGTACGGCGGAAATGTTGGTTTGTTGTATCAAGATTCTGATGCGTATGTTCGTGCCTCAGGTGTGTTTTCTGTGGCGGATTTTGATGGCCCAAATGTTTATGATGGAACATTCAATGGAACAAAGCCAAATGGAAAGACTGTGTTGGGAACGGTTGATGGCGGACCAGTGCTTTCTTTTATGAATGGAAATATGAAATTTGTTCCTTTTATTGGTTTTGGTGTGAAATATATCAGTATTGTGGATGATTCAGATACAGATTTTATTGGTCGTATGGGTGCAAATATAGAATTTAAATCAAAGATTGATGGCAATGTTTACGGTTATGGGGCAAGGGCGTTTGCACAAACAGACGGTGATATTTATGCCGGCATTTTCACTAATATACTTTCAAGTGCCGATGGTTTTGGTGGTGATTTAGGTTTTGGTGTTTTATATAACGATGACATCGGTGTGTCATATAAAATTTCTTTGAATGCCAAAATAGAATTTTAATCGTTCACAAATTCACCGCGGATTGATGCCTTGCTGGCCCCGGTTATTTTTATTTTCGATATTTTTTCACCACTTTCCGGGATTGTTCCACGGACAACGCATTGTTGCATATACGGTGTGCGATAAATCAAATGCTGACCCGTTTTATCAGAACCTTCGTATAAACACATCATTGTTTTTCCGACACAACTGTCATTAAATTCGTGTTGAATGTCATTTAACAAGGAATCCAATATCGCCAAACGTTCTTTCTTTATGTTTTCAGGCACCTGATTTGGCATAATTGCGGCGGCCGTATGTGGACGCGGTGAATATTTAAAAGAATAAGAATTTATATACCCAACACGTTTGGCAATATCCAACGTTTGTTCAAAATCAGAATCTGTTTCACCGGGAAAGCCGACAATAAAATCACTGGAAATTTGAATGTCGGGACGTGCGGCACGTAATTTGTTAATTATTTCCATATACCCATCCAAACTGTACGGACGATTCATACGCTTTAACACATCTGGCGAGCCACTTTGAATAGGCATATTTAAAAAAGGTAACAGCTTCGGTTCAATCGCGAACATCCCAATTAAATCGTCTGACATTTCTGTTGGATAACTGGACGTAAAGCGTATACGTTGAATTTCTGGGATTTTTGCCGTTTCGCGAATTAAATCAGATAAACGGTATATCGTTCCATCAGGTGCAGTATATTTGTATCCATTAACGTTTTGACCAAGAAAACAAATTTCAACAGCACCGGTTTGTGCTGCATGTTTTGTATCACGCATAACGTCATCAAAAGAACGAGATAGTTCTTGACCGCGTGTATACGGCACAATACAATACGTACAGCAATGGTTGCATCCTTCTTGGATTGGAATATAACAGACGGTCGGACTTGTAACCATTTGTGGTAACTCGTCAAATTTTTCCAACCCACTAAGATCAATATTTAATAAACGTGCATCTGGGTTTTCCAGAATTTGTGGTATTTTGTGATAACTTTGTGGTCCCAAAACAAAATTCAATTCAGGAATGCGATGAAAAGCGTTTGCACCAACTTCACGTGCAACACAACCAACAATTCCAAACAGAGCAGATGGCTTTTTTGCATCACGAACACGACCCAATGCAGAAAATACTTTATTAGTTGCCTTTTCGCGAACAGCACAAGTGTTCAAAATAATGATATCCGCATCAGCAACATCGTTGGTTGGTTTATAGCCACGTGCATCCAACATTGCGGCGATACGCCAACTGTCATACACGTTCATTTGACAACCAAAAGTTTGAATAAAGTATTTTTTCATTGTCGTTTACATGTGTGCTTTGCTTTTTGTATAAACATAAATAGAGTTTACCAGATTATCTAATCTTTGTTTCTTTGACAGTGTATTTTCTATAACTTTTTTTGTCGGTGTATCAACCCAACGATAAGACATCCCCGTGATAACGTTGTAATCAAATACCATCATATTTATTACCTCTTAGTTTAATTTATTTTTCAAAATTTCATTCACAACGGCTGGGTTTGCACTGCCGCCAGATTTCTTCATAACATTGCCGACAAAGAATCCAAGTAATCCGGTTTTCCCAGATTTATATTGTTCAACTTGGGACGGGTTTGCCGCAATAACCTCATCAATAATTTTTTCAATTGCACCGGTGTCGGTAATTTGCTTCATACCAAACTTATCGGCAATTTCACGCGGGGTTCCCGATTCGCCATCCAACATTTTGATAAAGATATCTTTGGCTTGTTTGCCGTTGATTTCGCGTGCCGCAACCATATCAACCAATTCTGCCAAATCAGACGGTGTGATAATACGCATTTCATCAACGATACCAGATTTTTCGTTCGTTATGTCATAGTTTTCAGGATGTGCAAACAATTCGGAAATCATCCAATTTGCAACACCTTTGGCACGTTCGGTTTTGCCATTAACCGCCGCATCAAACCAATGTGAAATATCGGTTGTTTCTGTTAGTCGCGTTGCATCGTATTCGGACAATCCAAATTTTTCAATATAACGTGCACGTGTCGCCGTTGGTAATTCCGGCATTGTTTTACGAATGCGTTCAATTTGTTCATCTGTGATAATCAACGGCAACAAATCGGGGTCTGGAAAATAACGATAATCCAATGCGTCTTCTTTGCTACGTAGAACTGATGTTGTCCCATCGCCTTGGTTGAAACGCATTGTGCAACGGTCAATCGTTCCACCATTTTCAAGAATTTCTATTTGGCGTTTTGCTTCGTATTCAATGGCCGTTTTAATAAATTTAAATGAAACCATATTTTTAATTTCGCAACGTTCATTAAAATATTTTGCACCAACTGGACGGACCGAAACATTAACGTCTGCACGCATAGAACCTTCTTCCATATTTGCTTTGGATACGCCCAACGCACGTGCAATTTCACGAATTTGACGCAGATATCTTTCTGCTTCTTCTGGGGATGTAATATAGGAACGATTTTCAGGATTATTTATATCAATAAATGTCACGATTTCCAATAACATAACACCACTGCGGTTATAATCCACAAAAGACTTTGTTGGGTGCATATCGTGTTTGTTTTTTGCTGCGTCTTGTTCCAAATGTGCACGTTCAATTAGAATCTTTTTTGGATTGCCGTCATCGCCCATAATTTCAATCCAACCATTGTTGACCACTGCGGGTTCGCCAGATGCCTGGGTAATCTGATACCCCTGGGGCAGGTCAGGATAGAAATATTGTTTACGTGCAAAACGGCTCTTTTTTGCGATTTCCGCATTTATACCCAAACCAAATTTGATTGCCTGTTCAACACAATATTCGTTCAAAACCGGCAACATTCCCGGCATAGCAACATCAACGAACGACACCTGGGTGTTTGGGCTGACCGTTGGATTATAGTCTGCGGATGCACCGCTAAAAATCTTACTTTTGGACAGAACTTCTATGTGAGTTTCCAATCCAACAACAACTTCCCAATCGCCTGTTTTGCCTTTTATTGTAAACATTTTTCTTTTTCCTTGCTTTTTTGTTTTTCGTATCTTATTATGTGTCCCACGGATGGCCAGATAGCTCAGTTGGTAGAGCAAGGGACTGAAAATCCCTGTGTCAGTGGTTCGATTCCACTTCTGGCCACCACTTTTTTATTGCTCTTTTCTCCGAACATTTTATTCACCCATTACTGTTTTTGGACGATTATTCATATTTGCACATTGTTCAATATGTTTGGCTAATTGCAGCACACGAACGTCATCAAACATACGGCCGACAACCTGCATACCTAACGGTAAATTATTTGTTGCTAATCCACATGGAACCGATACTGCCGGAACGCCGGCCAAATTCATTGCAACAGTGAATAAATCCAATGCATAGTATTCCAACGGTGTTAAATCAGATTCCAATGGCATTGCTGTATTTGCCCCAGATGGGCAAACAATTAAATCGCATTGTTCAAAAGCTTTGTTGAACGCATTTGCAATCAAGCGACGAACGCGTGCGGCCTGCATAAAGTAAACTTCGTATGAAGAACTGGATAATACGGCTGTTCCTATGATTAAACGGCGTTTAACTTCGTCACCAAAACCAGCGGCACGTGTCTTTTTATATGTGTCGTATATGTCATGTCCTTCGACACGCAAACCATATCGAACACCATCATAACGTGCCAGATTTGAAGATGCCTCGGCTGGGGCGATTACATAGTATGCGGCCAATGCATCCAAGATATTTGGAATAGAAACTTCTACTACTTCGGCACCCAGTGATTTCAAATCGGCGATTCGTTTTTCAAACAGATTTTTCATATCATCAGAAATTTTCACATCGTTAAATTCTTTGATAAGGCCGATGCGTAATTTTTTGCCGTCACCCAAAATCGGTTGCAATGGAACGTTGATTTCTGTCTTTCTGTTTGCACTGGTTGAATCTTTTGGATCGTGTCCCGCCATCACAGATAACAACAACGCGGCATCATCAACTGTTCGGGCAATTGGACCCGGTGTGTCCAAAGAAGAAGCAAATGCAACACAACCCCAACGTGAACATAAACCGTATGTAGGTTTTACGCCAACCAACCCAGTAATAGAACATGGAAAACGAATAGAACCACCCGTATCGGTACCGGTCCCACCCATTGCTAATCCGGCTGCAACCGCGGATGTTGTTCCACCTGAAGACCCGCCGGCATTTAATTTGCGTTCCAATTGCCATGGACTGATTGGGGCACCAAAGTAAGATGTTTTGCTGAATGTTCCCATTGCAAATTCATCCAAGTTTGATTTACCCAATAACACAGTTCCCGCATCAATAAAATGTTGTGATACAGTTGATTCGTATTCCGGGATAAAGTTTTCCAAAATATGCGAAGCCGCAGTTGTGCGAATACCACGTGTTGCGAATAAATCCTTCATTGCGATTGGAATACCGTCTAATGCACGTGCAGTTCCGTTTTTAATGCGTTCATCTGCGGCGGCTGCATCGGCCAATGCACGTTCAGGCGTAACGGTTATGAAAGAGTTCAATGTGCCGTTATATTTTTCAATGCGGTCCAAATGTGCACGTGTTAATTCAGTGGCACTGATTTTGCCAGATTTTAATTTTTCTAATGCTTCAGTAATAGTTAAATCTATCATCGTATATTCACTTTTATTTTTTTATTGCTTTTTGGTTACGAACATTTTGCAGCCGTTCTTCGCAAATCTTTTTTTCCATTTCTAATGCAGAGATGCTGTTTTTGTAACTGGAAATTTTTTTAGATATATTTGCGTGTAATTCTTTCAATGCTTTTTCATCGTTTATTGCATCAACAACATCGGAATGTTCAATTTCATAAAGTTTGTTTATGATTTCCAGATACTTGATTTTACCCAAGTTTCTGTATTTCATTAAATTACCAGCTTTGTTTACATCAATCAACTGTTGCAAGGTTTTGATATCGCCAGCTAATAATGTATTCGTAGCACCGGTACTTAACCCTAAATCTTCAACCAATATGGAGTTATAATCTTTTTCGTTTGTCATGATTAATCGCCCTCCATAACTTTTGGAACGGCAAAGTAACCGCGTGATACACCAGCCTTGTCCGGGGCGTTTGCCAATACTGCATCGCGAATGCCACCATCGGTAACAACGTCCGCACGCAGTGGCAAGTCGTGTTCAGCAGGGTTTAACATAGGTTCAACGCCGGTGGTATCAATCTTTTGTAATTTGTCTAACCACTCGACAACAGAATCAATGTTCATCTGTTCCAGTTTTTCATCTGAAATCTCTATTTGTATTAAATCTGCGAATTTACGCAATTGTTGCTTGCTAAATGCCATTTCTAATCCTATTATTTGAAACAAAGGGAATTATAACTATGATTTTACCAAATTTCAAGGTTTTTAAGCCGCAAGGACGATTGTTGGGGATTGATTGGGGGGCGTGCAGAACAGGTGTGGCTGTATCCGATGCTTCACGTGATTTTGTTTTTGTTCGTCCATCAATTGTAACCAATAAAAATGACAGAGATACGTTGATAAACCGTATTATTGAAATAATTAACGGTGAAAATATATCAGGAATTGTTATTGGGTTGCCACTAAGGGCGGATGGTTCGGATTCGGAAACCACAAAGATGGTTCGTGAATTTGCAAACGTGCTGGCCGGTAAAATCGATTTACCAATGATTTTTATAGACGAAACGTTGTCCAGTATGTCTGCCCAGGAACAAATGGGGCGTGTCAATCGTTCTGATATCAAGGAAAATTTGGATTCAAATTCTGCCCGTGTGATTTTGGAAAACGCAATTGCGTTGATAAAACGCAATTAACAATTATGGGCATTGTTCCAATAAACGCAGAACGTTTTCAACATCATCATTTATTGATACCGTTTTTTTACGGTTTAATCCGTCCGTATATGTCCAATAAAATTTAGATTCTGCAAATTCAGGTAACGCACGCCATGCATCAATAAATGGTGTAAGTGTTGATTTAAACCATTCGCGACCGTGACACAGACATCCCATACGAATATCTTGAACACTTTGTGTTATATTTCCATCACGATATGCTTCTATTAGCTCGCCATCATGTGCCATCAGGCATCTTTCGGACATATTATAAAAGTTCGCATCATCAACCAAGAATTTATAAATCAAACCATCTGTGGCACCGGATTGTTTTAATTTATATGTCATCCCAGATGTATAACACGCGTGTGATGATTCCATCAATATCTTGTATCGATCCATCAGTGCAGTTGCCGCCGGGTCGTTACCGGTTATGTCGCCGTTTGCCTGAAAAGCAGACAAAAATTCATCCAGTTTTGCATCACGTAATTTCGGACTGCGTGGTGAAACAGTTTCACGAACAATTGGTTTTGTTTTCCAAATATTACATTCAACTTCTGTTTCAAAAGGGCAATCGTTATCGTTCAATTCGGTAACAGATGTTTGTTCAGACGATTCGTTTGCTTTCAAAGTAAAATCTATTTTATCCAACCATAAGTTGTCAGATGGCTGCATCGGGGTTAAAAATTCTTCTACGACCGCCATGGTTTGTGTTGCATCCATATCTTCACATTCCATGCCACCGCAATCAGATGCGTTTGCTGAATGCAATCCACAGGCCATAAATGCAATTAACGAAAAATAAACTCCCACCTTCATAATATTTGAATTTTATCATAAAATTTGAATTTTTTTAACATAAATATGCAAGGATATTTTTTATTGATATAAATTTTTGACTGCTTTATAATCCAAATCAGGAATTTTTTCCAAAAGCAAAAGGAATAAAAATGAGTAAGTTTATAAAAACAGCATTGTTCGGTGCGATGGCAGGTGTTATGGCATTTGGTGCAATGGCCGAAGAAACAATAAACCCAGAAGTTAAAGATACACCTGTTGTCGAAGAGGCAACCGTATCCGATCCAGAAGTCACAGATGCTGTCGTTGAAGAACCTGTGGTTGAACAGAAAGAAATTATCAAAGAAAGTAATCCAAAAATTGCTTTTCCGCACGGTTTGCAATTGGGGGTTGGTTTGTCGGGAACAACTGGGCTTAATGGTTTTATTGGATATAATAATAAAAAGTTTGATTCTTTTTGGTGGAAACGTTTGGGATTCCGTGCTGATTTCGCGACAATGTCGCCGTTGAAGTCAAAAATAAAATCCACTATCAAAAGTTATGTCGGCAAGGAAGGAATTGAATTAAGCGACAGTGAAGAAGAAGATAGTGCCGGTTTGTATCTTAATAATTTTTCATTAAATTCTCATCATTTTGCGGCGTTGTTGGATATTTATCCGTTTGGTGACACGTGGTTTTTGGGTGGTTGGCGTTTGACCGGTGGTTATTTCTTTGGTCAAACAAAGTTCACGGCTGATTTGACTGGTAAACTTAATGGGGCCCCAGATGAAGAGTTGACTTTTGAATTGGATGAAAAGGAATATAAATATATTGGTAACACTGTTAAGGGCAAGGCAAAGTTAAAATGGGATTTTTCGGGACCGTATGCCGGAACTGGTTTTGATTTGGGCCTGTTTTGCGGATTCAAAATTTACTTTGATGCCGGTGTAGTATTTACAAGCAAGGCGGCTGAATTAGATTTTGATATTAACCCAAATAATTTGCAGGTTAAACAGGGCGGTATTTGGACCCCAATCCAAGGTAATGCACAATATGATCAATTGGTTGCTGATTTCCATGCAGCCAAGGATGCAGAATTGAAAGACGTTAATGACGAATTTAATAAATATAAATTCTATCCGGTTGTGAAACTTGGGTTTATGTATCGGTTCTAAGACCGACCGGATCGGTTAAAATTGTAAATTTGTTCCCGTAATGATTCGGTTTTTG
>CACYQE010000028.1 GCA_902776515.1 uncultured Pseudomonadota bacterium | reverse complement strand
TGCGAATTTTTATTATTATTTATATAATTATTCATTTTATTGTCTATTTTTAAATTTATCAGCGGCGGGTTTATAGACCAAAGAATCTTTTGCACCATTGTATCTGACAAATTCATTGTTGACATCAAACTTTAACTGTGTGACATCGTTGTTGCATTTAAGGAAGACTTCTTCGTACAAACGTTTTTTGTCTTTACCTTTTTTAGTTTTTACAACGTTGCCTGTTGTATCTTTTACCAATATGATATTTTCGTAATATGTTTTATACCAATCCCGGTATTCTGCAAGATAACCACGATAACGTGCTACTACCCCAACTGTTTGAGTAAAACGTTTTTTTTCGGGTGTTTTTGGATTGTAGTGTTCCAATATACGGTCGATTGACTGTTCTGTCATGTTTTTTGTTTCAGTCATATTGGCGTTTAATTCTTTTCTTAATTGCCAACGTTCTTTCCAGTTTTCTGGCTTTTTTACAACCAAGCTGTCTTCGTCAGATATAATCATAGAAACTTTTTCTTTCTTGGCTTCTTTCCCTCTGTGTTGTGCACAGGAATATTTGCTGGACAATGTTAATATTGTCAACGCAAGTGTAATAATTTCGATAGGTTTTTTAACTATTGATAAGATTTTGTTATTCATTTTTATTTACCTCTTTTTGTTTCTGTATTATATAACACTAAAAAAATCTTTTGTCAAGTATTTTGTGCAAAAAAATAAAAATCCTTTATTTTTTACGCTTTTGGATTTTTTGCGATATATCTGGTGGCCCTGGTCGGACTTGAACCGACACTCCTTGCGGAACTTGATTTTGAGTCAAGCGCGTCTACCAATTCCACCACAGGGCCAAAAGCAAAATCAGCGGTGATTATTTTGCCGCAGATTTTTTTGCTTCAACTTTTTTTACCAAACGGGCACTGCGATTCGGTTTGCGAATCGTTTTCTTTGCAGTTGCCGCCGGTTTGCCGTTCTTTTTTTCAATGGCTTTCTTGATTGCCGCCATATCAGGTGTCAATCTTGAAATCGGTTTTGCCATAACATAGGCATCTAAACCGCCATGCTTTGTCAATGTGCGTAAACCCGCCGCAGACAAACGCAACGAAAAATCACGACCTAAAATATCGCTGTGAAACTTTAATGTGTGCAGATTCGGCAAGAACGTACGCTTTGTATGGCGTTCCGAATGGGATACGTTCATTCCAACTTCTGTCTTTTTACCTGTTACTTTACATACACGTGGCATACTAAATCCTTTGATAACTGGGGCATAATTTATAACAAAAAACCAAAAAAGTCAAGTGATGTTTTTGTTTTTTAACCTTTTTATCGAAAAAAGACATTTTTACATCTGTTTTTTATTGCTGGGTTTCTTTCCTGTGTTCTTGAAACAGGTAAAAATGCAACTATATATAGTGCAAGAAAAAATCAAGGAGGTTCAAACAATGAATCCAGAAGAAATGCAAGAAACGCCAGCCAAGGCGATTGAAAAATATACGACCGATTTTACAAAGTTGGCCGCAGATGGTAAGTTGGACCCTGTTATTGGACGTGATGAAGAAATTCGCCGCACAATTCAGGTGTTGTCACGCAGAACAAAAAATAATCCGGTTCTAATTGGTAATCCGGGGGTCGGTAAAACCGCTATTGTCGAAGGTTTGGCCGAACGTATAGTTTCGCGTGATATCCCAGAAAATTTGCAAAATAAAAAATTGCTGTCATTGGATATGGGGGCTTTGATGGCCGGGGCAATGTTCCGCGGGCAATTTGAAGACCGGTTCAAGGCTATTTTGAAAGCAGTCAAAGATTCAAACGGACAAATAATTTTGTTCATTGATGAATTACATACGTTGGTCGGTGCGGGTAAGGGTGAAGGCAGTATGGATGCCGGAAATTTGTTAAAGCCTATGTTGGCCCGTGGGGAACTGCACTGTTTGGGTGCGACAACATTGGATGAATATCGTCAATATATTGAAAAAGACCCCGCTTTGGCACGGCGTTTTCAACCGGTTTATGTTGATGAACCAACTGTTGATGATACAATTTCAATCCTGCGTGGATTAAAAGAAAAATACGAAGGGCATCACGGGGTCAGAATTGCCGATGCCGCATTGGTGGCCGCGGTGCGGTTGTCTGACCGGTATATAACCGACAGATTTTTGCCCGACAAAGCAATCGATTTGGTCGATGAAGCGGCGGCCCGTGTTCGTATCGAGGTTGCATCCAAGCCAGAACGTTTGGACGAAGTTGACAGACATTTAATGCAATTGAAAATCGAACAGCAGGCGTTGAAAAAAGAAAAAGACGAAGAATCGAAAAAAAGATTAGTCGATTTGGAAAAACTGATTGCTGAAACCGAATCGGAATCAAAAGAATTAACTGATGCGTGGCGTAGCGAACAGGAAAAAATGCGTGGGCTGTCCGATGCAATGGCTGCGTTGGATGCTGCCAAGGCCGAGGTTGCAACCGCTATGCGTAACGGGGATTATGAAAAAGCATCGGCTTTACAATATGGTAAAATTCCACAACTGGAAGAATCTATCAAGAAAATGAACACAGAATCGCGTGAATATAAAACTGTTTTACCAGAACATATTGCCGCGGTGGTTAGCAAGTGGACTGGTGTCCCAGCGGATAAATTGACCGTTGCAGAACAATCTAAATTATTAAATATCGAAGATGAATTAAGAAAGCGTGTCGTTGGTCAAGATAACGCGTTGTCCGTGGTGGCACGTGCGATTCGCCGTTCGCGTGCAGGCTTGTCAGACCCACGCCGTCCATCGGGCAGTTTTATGTTCTTGGGACCAACAGGTGTCGGAAAAACCGAGGTCGCAAAAGCCTTGGCGGAATATTTGTTTAATGATGATACGGCGATGACCCGAATCGATATGAGTGAGTATATGGAACCTCATTCGGTGGCACGTTTAATCGGCAGTCCCCCGGGATACGTTGGTTACGAGCAGGGTGGTGCATTGACCGAAAGTGTACGCCGGCGGCCGTATCAGGTATTGTTATTTGATGAAATAGAAAAAGCACATCCTGATGTTTTCAACGTTTTTCTCCAGATATTGGATGATGGACGTTTGACAGATGGTCAAGGCCACATTGTGAACTTTACGAACACGATTATCATTATGACCAGTAATTTACCAAGCATTGATGCGGTGAAAAAACATTTCCGCCCGGAATTTATTAACCGAATCGATGAAATAGTATTCTTTAATCAATTGGGCAAAGATGTTATGAGCGGCATCGTTGAAATCCAACTGAAAAATTTGCGTAATCGTTTGGCAACACGGCGTATAGAGCTGAATGTCACAGATAAAGCGATAAAATGGTTGGGTGACAATGGTTATGACCCGGTTTTCGGTGCACGTCCATTAAAGCGTTTAATTATGTCCGCGGTTGAAGATAAAATTGCTGATTTGATTTTGTCTGATACGGTGGGCGAAGGTTCAACGGTTTATGTCGATGTTCATGGAAAAGAGTTGACGGTAAAATAAAAAGAAAGCCCCGTTTGGGGCTTTTTTATTTCTTTTTGGATTTTTTTGTTGGTTCTTTCTTGTATTCTTTATACAAACCTTGAACGCATGCGTAACCAATCAACGCAGAAACCGCGGTTATTGCCCCGGAAATCAGACCGTTTGAAAAGATTACAAACAATATAATTGCCAACGCTAAAACAACGGTATATCCCAAATTTTTAGATAACACAGATAAAATTTTTTCAAATGTTTCCATTTCTTTTCCTTTTTGTTATACGCGAACATTATATCATATTTTTCTTTTTTTTCAAATAAATGACCGCACGATGGCGGTCAAAATAAAAAGATTTTTTTTTGTGCCTTTATAAAACCACCTGACCACCCAAAATGGCATCTGATGGTAATGGACCAAATGAAGAAGTTGGGTTTACGTAAATGTTGCCAGATACATCAAATTTGCCACAAAATTGCAACATATTAACGTTTCTAAGGAACATATTACCATTGACCTTTACATTGCATGGTAACACGTATTTACGCATATTTTGTAAATACAGATTACCATTAATAATTGCACCATGACGCAGTATTTGTTTTTCTTGGGCGGTTTCAATAATTGTATCGCCGTTGATGGTATAAGGTTTTATTTGTTTGGCTTTGTCGTTTGAAGTATTTTTTGTTTCGCAATCAGCAAGTGTTTTTTTGTTAACTTGTTGCAAGTTTTGATTCAATGGTAATGTTGTTTTTTCTGTATATTCGACCGGAACGCTTTTTGAGTTTCGGACTAAAACAACATTCTTTTTATTACAATTGGTAACGTTCGTTACAAACATTGAAAGTAACACAACAATAGCAACCAATAACGTTAAATTCAAAAGTCCGGTCAGATTGATTTCACAAATACATTCCCACAACCAAGACAATACGCATAATAAATTGTCCCAAATCCAACGAATTGCACGTGCAACCAAAACCAAAGGTAACAATAACATTTGCTTTGTTTCTGATTTATTGTTTTTTATTCTTTTATTAATATTGTTAAAATCTTTTGTTCTTTGAATACGTTTAGCTGCTGTTTTCGCTTTCAATTTTTCGAACATATTTGACCTTTTTGCTGTTTTGTATACTACAAATATACCCGAATTAACGGTTTTGTCAAAGGGTTTTTTGGTGTTATTATTTTTTTATATTTTAGAAACAGTGAAGCGGTATAGTTATTCTTGCAACACAAGAGGTTTTTAAATGTATGACAAAAATAATGTTTTTGCGAAAATTATTCGTGGGGAAATACCTTCAAAGCGTATTGTCGAAAATGATTATGCGTTGTCGTTTTTTGATGTGAATCCCATGTGTGAAAAACATATTTTGGTTGTCCCACGTGGTGAATATGAAAATATATTGGATTTTGTTCGCCGTGCATCTTCGCAAGAGCAGGCCGGTTTTTGGGATTGTTTTGTAAAAACTGCTGATGCATTGGGAATAAAAGCAGAATTTAATGTTATGGCAAATGCTGGCTTGTCCGCACCTTTGTTTAAACAAAGTGTGTTCCATTTTCATTTGCATTTGATTGCGGGAAAAACCACGCCAGAGTGTGAAAAAATAGTAAAGTGCTTGTTATGCGAAGAATAAATCTGCGTGTTATTCCACGTGCCAAACAGAACAAAATAGATATCGATAACGATGGGACATATCGTATCCATATAACCGCGGCACCTGTCGATAATGCGGCAAATGTCGCGGTAATAAAGATGTTGTCGGAATATTTTGATGTTCCTAAAAGTCAAATAAAAATTGTTCGTGGCGACACGTCACGAACAAAGATGGTCGAGATATCGTAAACAACTTAATCGCCATAATTCAAAATTTGTTTGAATAATTCATCGGGTGTGTTTGCAATATGAACGTGATAATCGTCCATATTTTCAATAAAACCATTTGTTTGCATTTCGGAAAACATATTATAAAAAGGTTCCCAGAATTTCGCGGTATTCATAACAAACAGCGGTTTGTTGGATTCGCCAATTTGTTGCATCGTTAAGATATCAGTAAATTCATTTAATGTCCCAATACCCCCAGGCAGAATAATAAACCCATCAGACATTTCATACATACGTTGTTTTCGTTCGTTAACACCATTTACAACATCAACTTTTATTTCCTGATGGACGGGTTCTTGTTTGGCAACAACATCGTGGGTTGACACGCCTTCTACGATACCACCGTTACGAATTGCCGATGTTGCGGTTGCACCCATCAATCCGACATCGCCCCCACCAAATACCATTTTTATCTTGTTTCTTGCCAACAATTCACCAATGCGTATGGCATCGCGTTCAAATTGGGGGTCGTTTCCAAATTCGTGTCCACAATATACCGCCAAAGAATTTAATTTATGTGTCATCTGTTTTTCCTTTATTTTTTCGAATTATATCATAAAATGGTTTTGTTATGAACAGAAACTTTGTTGATTTTATCAAAAAATATACGGACCAAAAGATGGCTGTCGCTGTTAGTGGCGGTGTCGATTCGGTCGCGTTGTTATATTGGCTGGTTCATATTGGTGCGGATATTGTTTGCTTGCACGTGAATCATGGGCTACGTATTGCCGCAGATACCGAGGCCGAATATGTAAAAAAATTATGTGACGAATTAAATGTCCCGTGCCATATTTTTAACTGGGTTGGTGATAAGCCACAAACAGGTTTGGAAGATGCGGCACGTATTGCACGATACAAGATGATGACAGATTTTTGTCATGAAAACGGCATCGGCATAATTGTTACCGCACATCAGGCAGATGACCAAATCGAAACTTTTTTAATGAATCTTGGACGGGGCAGTGGTGTTTATGGTTTGGCGGCTATGCGTGGCGAAACAGAGGTTAATGGAATAAAAATTGTTCGGCCTTTGCTGAATGTTTTTCGGCGTGAATTACAAGAATACTGTGACGAGAATTCAATTAAGTATTTTTCGGACGAAATGAATTATGATCCGCATTATACAAGGGTAAAAATTCGTCAGAATCGTCATTTGATGCAATCTGAATTGGGTATTAGTGACGAACGTATTTTATTGGCAATTCAAAATTTGGGCCGTGTTCGCGAGGCTGTTGAAAGTTTGATTACAAAATTGATTGCGGACGTTATGCACAAAGATTATGCAAAATTTTCTGAATCTTTTCTATTTGACCTGGCCCCCGATATTAGGTTAAAGTTTCTTGGTGATGTTATTCAAAGGGTAGGGGGTAATCGTTATCAGCCACGCTTGAATTCATTGATTGGTGCACTAGATAAACTTAAGACCGATTGTAAATTTACATTGGGACATTGCACTTTGCGGCGTTTCAATAATCAAATTTTAATCGTCCCAGAAGGTACAAGTACAAGTTTTAGGAAAAGACATGAAAAAACAAAAAAATACTTTAAATCCAAAACAAAAGCGTGATAAATCGTCATGGTTTTTTATATTGTTTGCGGCGTTGTTTGCGACACTGGTTGCAAATGTTTTGTTTGACCGAAACGGCGGTGGTTTGTTCAATAAATCTGCTGATACACCGACCGTGTCTAAACCATTGGAATTATCTTTTTCTGATGTGTTACGGCGTTCTGGGGACATAAAAACAATGTCTTTGCGTGGGGAACGTGCAAGTGGTGAATTAAAAGATGGCACAAAATATGATGCGGTCATAACATATAATCCTGAATTATTGGAAAAGTTTTCGCAAAACGGGACCGAGGTTTCAATCGATACATCAAAATCTTGGGTTGATTATTTGGGAACATGGGTTCCTATTCTTATGGGATTGTTTTTTATCTGGTGGATTTTTCGCGGAATGCGTGGCGGTGCCGGTGGGCTTAGTAAAACTTTGCTTGGACAAAATCCGACAAAGATTGTGACCGGAAAACCAAAAACAACATTTAAAGATGTTGCGGGAATTGATTCAGAAAAACAAGAGTTGATGGAAATAGTGGATTTCTTGAAAGACAAAAATAAGTTTCAGGCGGTTGGTGCCCGTGTGCCGCGTGGGGTTTTGTTGGCGGGCGAACCGGGGACGGGTAAAACACTGTTGGCACGTGCTATTGCGGGTGAGGCGAATGTTCCGTTCTTTGCCGCATCGGGCAGTGATTTTTCAGGTATTATCGTTGGTTTGGGTGTCGCCAAAATAAAAGAAATTTTTGAAATGGCAAAGCGTAACGCACCTTGCTTGTTGTTTATTGATGAAATTGATGCAATAGGTCAACGCCGCAGTCAAAATTCTTTTAATGACCAAGATAGAGAGCAAACACTGAACCAGCTGTTAATTGAAATGGATGGCTTTTCAAATGATACAGGTATCATTGTCATTGGGGCTACAAACAGACCCGATATGTTGGATCCTGCTCTGTTGCGTCCGGGGCGTTTTGATCGCCAGGTGCATATAGATTTGCCTGATATGGCGGGACGTAAAGAAATTTTGGAATTGCACGCAAAAAAAATCAAAATGGATGAAACCGTTGATTTGGGCGAGGTTGCACGTGGAACAACCGGTTTTTCGGGGGCTGATTTGGAAAACTTGCTTAATGAATCTGCGTTACATGCGGTGCGTGTTGGACACAAGGTTGTTATGCGTGATGATATGGAAGAAGCACGCGACAAGGTTTTGATGGGGCCAAAAAAAGTCAGAAAAATGCGTCCGCAAGACATCAAAACAACCGCATATCACGAGGCGGGACACGCATTTGTAAGCACTGTATACGCCGATATTACAGACCCTATTCACAAAGCAACCATCATTCCGCGTGGTCGTGCATTGGGTATGGTTCAACATTTGCCAATTGATGACAAGGTTTCTATGTCTATTGCCGAAGTTCGTGCCAATTTGTCTATTGCACTTGCTGGGCGTGCGGCCGAAGAAGTTTTCTTTGGCAAAGATAAAATAACCACAGGGGCAGAAAGTGATATAAATATGGCCACTCGTTTGGCACGGCGTTCAATCACAATGGCCGGATTGTCGGACAAGGTTGGAATTGTTTCTATAAACCAGGTTCAAACTTTTGGAACACGTGTCCCATTGGAAACCGCATCTGAAAAGACCGCTGAATTGGTGGATGCGGAAATAAAATCTTGGTTGGATACTGCGTATCGTGATGCAACAAAATTGTTGATAAAAAATAAAAAGACTGTTGAAAAATTGGCCGAAGAATTGCTGCATCGCGAAACATTAACCGGCGAGGAAATTATGGAAATTGTGTCGGGTAAAAAGAAATCTGGTGTTAAAAAAACATCAAAAAACAAGGCTGTTAAGAAATCTAAAAAAGCATAAAATGTCTGATATCAAGTTTGAAGTTTTACGTATGCCACCCGTGAACACCAACTCTTTGTTGGTATCAAATAAAAAGGATTGTGTGATTTTTGATGCGTGGGGGCGGGCTTCTGATTGGTGCACATTATTGGACAAACGTGGTTTGAAATTACGTGCAATATATACGACACACGGACATAATGATCATTTGTCGGCGGCCCCAGAATTGGCAAAACACTATAACATAGATTGGTTTTTAAATATGCGTGACGAGCCGTTGGTTTTGTGGGGAAATCAAATTTTAGATTTTTGGGAATTGCCTCATATTCCAAGTGATTATACGAAACCCAAGGCTTTGAATGCGGGGACCATTCAGGTTTTACCGGGTGTTCCTGTTCAGATTATGGAAACGCCGGGGCACTCACTGGGTGGGATGGTGTTTTATTTTCCTGAACAAAAAGTATTAATGACCGGTGATACAATTTTCCGTGATGGTATTGGGCGTTATGATTTGCCTGGGGGAAATACGGATGATTTGCATAAATCAATATCAAAATTGGTCGACAGAAATTTCCCTGATGACACCTATGTTGTTCATGGACATGGGGACGATTCTGTGATTGGTTGGTTAAAGGAAAATAACCCGTGGTTTACGCGGAAAAAGTAAAGATTAATACGCGTATAATGCCCGATAAATCTTTTTCACCGCGAACATATTGCCATCCGTTTGTTTTGAAAATTGATTTGATTTCCCGTGCTTGGCCAGTTCCTATTTCAACGTAAATGCGTCCGCTTTGTTTAATCCAATTTTTTGCGTTTTGTGCGATATCTTGATATGCGGCCAATCCGTTGTTTTTTGCATACAGTGCTATTTTAGGGTCGTGTTTTGCGGACTTGTCAACCCGTTTGTCACCGTACGCGATGTATGGCGGATTTGATACGATTATGTCAAATTTTTCCGATACAGTATTTTTTTTGTTAAATGAACCGTGTTCGATTTTTATTCGGTCAGAAAGTCCAAGATTTTTTACGTTTTTGCGGGCAACGCGGATGGCGGCGTATGATTTATCAATGCCTGTGCCAGACGAATCGCAGATGTTTTTTACCAATGCGGAAATGATGCAGCCAGTTCCTGTCCCCAAATCTAAAATCCGTGGGTGTTGTGGTTTGTCTGATATTACGGCTTCAACCAAAGTTTCGGTGTCGGGTCGCGGGTCCAATGTGTGTTTGTTGGTATAGAAAGCCAGTCCATAAAACCACTTCTGGTGAATTATTTTTGCCACCGGCATACCGTGTTTTAGTGCACGGGCAATCAACCGCACCCGCCAACGTGACAATTTGGAAATGTTGTCGGTAATGATACGTGCGGCCCGTGTTCCACCGGACTGGGCCAAGATTGTGAACGCTTGATTTTTTTTCATAAAACTATTATAATCTCGCCTATGGCAAAAGTAAAAGATATTCTTACATCAAAAAAGGCGACACGTATCGTCTTGTGGTTGGCCGGGGCACTGGCGGTTGTCGCATTGGTCGTTTGTATTACATTTGGTTTTTCAAAACGTTTTTCTGGCGACAGTAGTGACGATAACCGGGTTGTTGTTGATGTTGTTGCCGGGGATACGTTGTCAAAAATTTTATCTAATTATGGATTGACTCACAACGACATAAATTCTATTGCCGCTACATTACGGACCAAGGCGGGGATTGGTGGTTTGCGTGCGAATCGTGATAAAATAGAATTTTTACGTGACGGCGAAACCGGGCCTGTGTCAAAAATTGTAATTATTCCGTCACCATGGCGGCGAATTGAATTGACGTGTAACGAGGCAGGTATATGGGATTGTAATTCTGTGGATATTCAACGTGATACACGTTTGGTGTATCGTCAGGGCGAAATTTTAGATGGCGACAGTTTTTATTTAGCGGGCAATCGTGCCGGCATCCCGGCCGGAATTTTGGCGGATGTTTACGATTTGTTGGCTTTTGAAATGGATTTTGAACGCGATGTTCGGGCCGGACAAAAGTTTTCTGTGGTTTATGAAGAAAATTATTCCGAAGGTAAAAAGGTTGATAATGGTTCTGTTGTGGTCGTCTCGTTTGATGCGTTACGCGGAAATGTAAAAATGTATCGCTATAAAAAGTCTGATAACACAATCGGTTATTATGATCCAAATGGTAATGGTGCAATTAAATCTTTGAAACGCACACCAATTAATAATGCCCGCGTTACCAGCAGCTTTTCCACACGGCGTAAACATCCGGTCCTTGGGTTTACACGTGCACACAAAGGTGTTGATTTCCGTGCACCAACTGGGACACCAATTCCATCTGCGGGTGCGGGTCGTGTTGTTGCACGTGGTTATAATCGTGGCCACGGTAATTTTATCAAAATCCGTCATAATGGGACATTTGAAACGTTGTATGCTCATTTGTCGAAATTTGTTAAGAATGTAAAGGTTGGAACGGTTGTTAAGCAAGGACAAATAATTGGTTATGCCGGGGCGACCGGGTTGGCCACTGGTCCGCATTTGCATTACGAGGTTATCAAAGACGGAAAACACGTTAACCCCATGACGGTTAAATTGCCGGCAATAAATAACTTGGATGCCACAAACAAAAAATCGTTCTTGGAATATCGTGAAACGTTGGACAAGGCAATAGAAGGGCTGATTAAGAATCCAAAGGCTTATATCCAGATGTAATATCTGGATATTTTTTATTTGCCCCAATATTCTGCAATCACATAATCCGCACGCAATGGAACCGACAGATGTGCGATATTTTCCATTGTGCTTTTTATTTGTTGTGCAAAGTTTTCGGCCACATCTTTATCACATTCAAATACCATTTCATCGTGAACCTGCATAATCATTTTTATTTTATCTTGGTTCGGGACGATAATGTCATTATAGATTGTTATCATGGCAAGCCGCATTAAATCGGCTTCGAATCCCTGGATAGGTGCGTTGATTGCAGCACGCATTGCATACGAACGCATACGTGGATTTTTTACTTCTGGTAATTCTATGCGGCGACCCCAAGGTGTATAAACACACGCGTTTTCGGTTGCAAATTTTTTGATGTTTTCAATATAAGTTTTTATTTCCGGTAATCCCGCCATATATGAATTTATTATTTCCTGGGCGGCGGCACGTGAAATCCCCAATTGACCCGACAAACCAAATGAAGATATTCCATATATGATGGAAAAATTAACTGTTTTGGCGGCACGTCGTAAATCTTTTGGAACGATGGTCGTGTCGGGAATATTAAATATTTGGCGTGCGGTTTGTTCGTGAATGTCCGCATTTGAAATAAATGTGTTTTTGAATGTTTTTATATCGGCGACATCAGCCAGCAACCGCAATTGAATTTGCGAATAATCCGCGGCAATCAAAACACGACCGGTTGGTGCCACAAAGCATTTTCTGATTTCTTCACCAAGTTCTGTTTTAACCGGGATGTTTTGCAGATTAGGATCACGACTGGACAGACGACCTGTATTGGTACTGGTTTGTAAATATGTTGTGTGTATGCGTCCATCAGAAGCAATTTGGTGCGGCAATGTGTCCGTGTATGTCCCCGCCAGCTTTGCAATAGAACGCCAATTTAGTATTTTTTCGATAATTGGGTGATTGTCGATAATATCATTCAGGCTGTCGGCATCAGTAGAGCGTTTTTTGTTTGCCGGCAACCCCATTTCATCAAACAACACAGTTGCCAATTGTTTCGGACTGGCGATGTTGAATTCGTGCCCAGCCAATTTCCAAATTTCATCACTGATGTTAGTTAATTGTTGGTGAAACACGCCGGATAACTGTTGTAATTTATTTTTATCAACCAATACCCCAACGCGTTCTATTTGTGTTAACACCATCAATAAAGGCAAATCGCATTTTTCATACAATTCTCGTAATTTTTCGTTTTTATTTATTTGCGGCCGCATATATTCATAAAGTGCCATTGTAACAGTCGCATCTTCGGCCGCGTATGGGGTCGCAACATCAATTGGCAGCATATCAAAATGCATATCGGCATCCCGTGTTTTGGGTGGAAACAAAGAAGAAAAAGCAATATTATAGTGGTTCAGATATTTTGCCGCCAATTCGTCCAAGCCATGATTATGCAATGTTCCGTTCAAAGCATAGGAAATAAGCATAGTGTCATCAATTGGTGAAATTTTTTCAATATCCCACCCTTCGTTTGCCAAAATGTGCAAGTCGAATTTCAGGTTATGACCGACCTTGGTGATTTTTTTATCAGTCATTACAGGCCACAGTTTTTTATACAACTCATCAACTGATATTTGATTTTTAACCAATTCAGGTGTTCCAAATAAATTTTCACTTGGGGTCCTGTGTCGCAGGGGGATATAAACCCCAAATGCAGAATTTGTTGCCAATGACATACCGACCAATTTATCAGACATTTGATTTAATCCGGTTGTTTCGGTGTCCATTGCGATTACATCTTTGACGGTGCCCAGGAATTCGTCCAATTCGTCCAGTGTTGTGATTTTTTTAAATTCCATTTTGTCGATTTTTTCAGGTTCTGGAATGTGTATTGATTGAATAGCACATTCTGATTTTGGAAAATCGAAATTTAATTCCGGTCCGGATTCATCAGATTGAAACATTTTTTGTATTTTTTCCGCCAACGAATTGCTTTCCAGTTTTGCCCTGACAAATTCCAAAGCCGCATTTTTGTTAAACTTAAAAGGCTTTAATTCCAATCCTGATAAATCAACATCTGTTTTTAATGTGACCAGTTGTTTTGATATGTATGCTAATTTCTTGTATTCAACAAGCAAATTGCGTGTGCGTTCATTTTGAATTTTATCAATGTTTTCATAAACACCGTCCAGTGAACCAAATTGGTTGATTAATTCAGCGGCTTTTTTGGGGCCGATACCACGAACAC
>CACYQE010000027.1 GCA_902776515.1 uncultured Pseudomonadota bacterium | reverse complement strand
CAGTAGATTTCACAAGCGTTAGCATAGTGAAATCGTTACGATTTGCCCCGCAGCCGGCATATAAAATATGCCGAGCGAGGGAATCTGCTGCCCCAACCACAGTTAAGGAAATGCCCGTTGGGGCATTTTTTGTTTAGAATACAAGGCTTTGGCGAGTTCGAAAGTCAAATTTAGAAAAATTATCTCTTTATTGACACTTTCGAACTTTTGGCTTTTCTGGGCTATATCAACATATTTACATTAATGAAGAATACCCCACACAAAAAACATTCCCTCGGCTATCGCCTGCGGGGCAATCGTCGAACTGGTAAAAAGGTCAGAATTGTAACAATAATATGCACCGCTTGATATTATCGTTCAATGTGGTTGTGGTGTGTGGGCGAAACAAATAAAATTTATGCTTTTATAACTCGTTTTTGGTTTTTTCTATAAAATCTATAACGAATTTTTCTTGTTCTTAAAAGTTCCTCTCTCTACGATTAACAACCACAACATATTTATTGTATATAAACTGTTTTAAACTTTCAGCTTTTTTACTCCATTCAAAGCCTGGTTTTGCCCGAAGCTTATCATAATCAATAATCAATTTTTCAATAAAATACAAATCTTCACCAGGCCCCATATCTGACCCAACACGTTTTAATTCTGATACCATTTCACAAAATTTTTGTTCTATAACATCATTTGGTGCATCAACTGGCAAGTTCCATCTTGCTAAAACATCTTGCCATTTGCTTGGATGTCCTTTGTATACAGCATATTTAAAATCAGTAAGAAATTTTTGAGCTATTTTTGAGTATGAAGCAAAAGCAGTACCTGTCAGGTTAAAATCATTTGTGTCTGTTTTAATTGTGGACATATAAAACCCCTTCATAATTATCAGCTCAAGTGTACCATAAATTACCTAAAAAATCAATATATTTCCATTTAAAAACAAAATCCGACACTATCTTAACTCGCTTTTCGCCCACACATCACAACCACAGTTAACGAAATGCCCGTTGGGGCATTTTTTGTTTAGAATACAAGGCTTTGGCGAGTTCGAAAGTTTGTTTTTAAAATTTTATGTTCTTTTTTACACTTTCGAACTAATTATAAATATATTGCAAGAATCTAACCTTTTTGATAAAAATGCGATAAAAGGGTTTTAATATGACGGGTATTGATTATATCAAAAATGCTGTTTCTGAATTATTAGGCAATAACTCTAATGGGCATGATGATAAACATGTGTTTCGCGTTTATAATACGGCAATGAAATTTTGTGATGAAATTACATCTGCTAATCGTGATTTGGTGGCTGCTGCTGCATTATTGCATGATTGTGATGATTATAAACTGTTTGGTGAAGAATCTGAACGTCTGATGACCAATACCAAACGCATATTGTCTGGTTCTGGGTTTGATTCTGATTTTTGCGAACACTGTATCAAGATTGTAAAAACTATCGGTTACAGCAAGAGATTAAAAGGTATTCCTGCATACGGTATTGAAGGACAAATTGTATCTGATGCCGATATGTGCGATGCATCTGGGGCAATTGGTATGCTACGTTGTATGGAATACCGTTCTGGCAGTGGTGAACCATTTTTCGATCCAAATTGTGTGCCGATAGAAATGGACGCAGAAACGTACAGAAAATCAAGTGTTGATCCATGTGTCAATCATTTTTTTGTTAAAATATTCCATTTGCGTGATATGTGTTTAACAGAACCAGGCCGCAAATGTGCAAATACACGCCACCAAACGCTTGTGAATTTTGTAAGGGAATATTTTGACGAAGTTGATGCACCACAAATTTGGTATGATCTATTAAAAAAGTATGAGTAATTAACTCGCGTTTCGCCCGCACACCACAACCAGTTAATTTTTCCCTGTTTTTCTAGCATATTACGCAATTTTGATTATAAATATGAAATAGATGGAAAAGACGAAGAAATAGACCATATAGACGAAAATTCCCGTAAAATAGAAGAATTTCTTGGATTCCCAAAATTTTCTATAAATTATTTTCTTGCTCTGGAAACATCTGATAAAATAGTAAAAGCCATATATGAACATATAATGCTTATGCAGAAACAACATGCTATGAAATAAATTACTATACAAATATAATTACCTTATTCAATTAAATGCTATTAGAATTTAACAGAGTCGAATATCTATATAATTACCAAAATTTTTATTGAAATCGAACAAAAAGTATATGAAAATACTATTGATTTAAACAAAAGGATTTAATATGTCAGAGCAAGTTGTTGGAAAAAGGTTTAATAAGCCCGAGATTATTCAGAATTTTACCAAGATTGATGAAAATTTTTTAGACACAGATGCACTGAATAATATGTTGGAACATATCAAGGCAGAAAAACGGCGGGCTGTGCGTGATTACTATATGGATATGTTGACTAACCGTTTGTTTTTTACATGTATTTGGTCAGATAAAGAGAATTTGGTGACACAATCATGTGTTGTGGGGGTTATGTCAAAATCTGATAAAGATTTATCGGTCAAAGTGTTGAAAACTTTTGCTGCGGCTTGTAGGGATATGAGATATACACCAAATTGTGTTGATTTGCCTGATATTATTTCATTGATAGTAAAGTATGGTGGAAAAAACTCGGTTTCTGTGAAATCCATACCTGATACAAAACAATTGCGTGCAAAAAAGGTTATTTTGCGAAAACTTATCAACATTAAAACAAAATAGCAATTTGTATAAATGCTGTTTCTGTGTTATAATTAATGAATCATAACAGATTCAGGAGTTTTTGATGTCAAAAAGAAATTTTTTTATGGCTTTGTTGACGGTGTTGGGAATGCATGGGCCGGCATCCGCAGCGTTATCAAATAATTCAGATGCTTCGTCCACAAAAAAGGCCGTGGTATTGCCAATAAATACCAAAAATAAATCCGTAAAGGCGGTTAAATATCCGTCAAATGTTGCGGAATTAAATAAAATGGCCATAGAGGCGTTGGACAAAAAGCAATATAAAACATGCATCGATTTGTGTAATCGTGTACTTATCACCGGGGCAAAACAGCAATATGCAACGGCCTGCTATACAATGGGCCGGGCATATATGGGGCAGAAAAATTATTCCAAAGCAATTATAAATTTTGAATTGGCAATAAAGTATTTCAACCAATTTGGCATATCCAGACCAGAAAAAGGTGTCGATTACATCAAGTTGTATACGGATGCTTTGGACAGTGCCAAAAAGGCCAGGAACGTATTAGATATACAGCATAATGGTCCGGAATTAGGTATGTAAAAACATTGTTTGTTTGGGAACAGAGCGTTTTACAATTTGTCACAATTTTGAAATGAATATGTGTTGACCTTGGTTTTGTACATGACTTTGTCGCCATCTGAAACAATTTTCAAATGTAATTCGTTGCCATTATACATACCGATGAAATTTTTTTCATTTGACTTGGAATCTTGCGGGTTAAGCAAAATCCAATTGTGATTTTTATCCATCTCTAATTGGGCAACGTCATCAAAAACCGATATATTTCTTATTCTGACAAAAGAATCGTTTATCACACATCGTATATCAGAATCTTTATATAACGGTTTATCACATACACCAAAAGATTTGATTTTTGTGGCCAGCGTATCCAGATTTTCCAAACAACGTTTTGCACAACCTGTCCAACAATCTTTTATATTTTCTTGTTCTGCAATTTGTTGTTCATGCTCTATTGTTTCCTGGGCATCTTGTTTATGTGGTCGGTATTTGTGTTTTGTATATTTTTCAACACGTTTCCATTCTGCATTTACATCGTATCCATCCATAAATAAAACTTTGCACCAACAAAAATGTCCCTGGGCGGCATTATTTAGTTCATTAACATCGTCAACATCAAAACATTGTGACACACCCGACGCAACAACATCGTTTGAAAACTTGGTTGTCATTTTCCATTCGGTTTTGTCATCAATTAACAAATGGTTGGCTTTATCATATTGTGGTGCTTTGACTTTGTTATTTTGCAAAGACACAAAACGCTTTTCATTAAGTGGGCATGTATTGGCAAAAACATCAAAACAGACCAGTCCCGCAACAACAAAAAAACAATATTTTTTCATTTTTTATTTCCTTTCAATCGGAATAAATTCTAGCCTGATGTCTGTTCCAAAACAACTACTATTTTTATAAAACAAAGAAAAAAACCGCTGTTTCGGCGGTTTTTTACTAGGAGAACAAAATTTTGTTTATGCTGCTTTCTTGATACCTGTTTTTATGTTGCGAACATATTTTCTTAATTCATCAATTGAAACCAGTGTTCCATCGCGTTTTTCCGCGGACCAATAATCCCAACCATTATAATTCGTGCAATGTTGGATACGTGCGGCCATAATATGGATGGATGCCTTGCCATACAAACTGTGGACCAGGTTACCATCAGACGAAATCATAACGCGTTCACCACGTGGACTGACCAACGTTTGACCAACGTATAACAAACCGGCATCAATAAGTTCACGAAATGCGACACGAACTTCGTCACGTTTCGGTGCAGAAACTTCAATGTTTGATAAATCAATTGGCGTTACGTTATTAACGCGTTCGCGTGCCGCATTAACGTATGTTTCTTCACGGTCAATACCGATAAATTGACGGCCTAATTCGCGTGCAGTTGCGGCCGTTGTGCCACTGCCAACGAATGGGTCCAAAATAATGTCGCCGGGTTTCGTAGATGCCAAAATCACACGGCGTAACAAATCCATTGGCTTTTGTGTGTTATGTAAACTTTTTCCATCGGCACCCTTTAAACGTTCTTCGCCCAGACAGATATTCATATCCCAGTCGGAACGCATCTGTTTACCGCCGTTTAACTTTTTCATTGTTTCGTAATTAAATGTGTATTTCCCGGTCTTGGTCGGTGTTGCCCAAATTAATGTTTCGTGTGCGTTTGTAAAACGTGTTCCGCGGAAATTTGGCATAGGATTCGTTTTTACCCACACAATATCATTTAATATCCAAAAGCCTAAATCTTGGAGTATTGCACCAACACGGAAAATATTGTGATACGTTCCAATTACCCACATTGCACCATCAGGACGCAAAACGCGTTTACATTCAGATAACCAAGCACGCGTAAAATTGTCGTATTCAGAATTGGATTCAAACGCATCCCACGTATCACGAACCGCACGTGCCGCTGTTTGATCTTCGGGACGATAAAGAGTTTTTTGACCAAGTTGCAGATTATACGGAGAATCAGCAAACACTGCATCAACAGAACCATCTGGGATGCCACGCATCAATTCAATACAATCGCCTAATAAAATCTTGTTCAGATATTTATCCATAATCTCTCTCGTCAAACTGATTATACCATATTTCAGGGGTGTTTTTTTTGGGTGCAAGTGTCGAAAAGTAAAAAAAGGACTTGATTTTTATAAAAATATCATTTTTTTGAAAATAAATTCTGCTTTACACGCAGAGAATAGATTGCTAAATTATCGGGTATGAGATGTCCATATTGTAATTATGCAGATAGCCGCGTGGCTGATTCTCGACCTGATTTAGAAACTGCGACAATTCGCCGTCGTCGGGTCTGTAATCAGTGTGGTGCAAAATTTACGACTGTGGAACGTGTTCAAATGCGTGATTTGGTTGTTCGTAAAAACAGCGGCAAAACAGAACCTTTTGATCGTGATAAATTACGCCGCAGTATAAAGTTGGCTTGCCATAATCGTGATGTTGGTGACGAACAAATTGAACGTTTGGTCGCATCTATTCAACGCAGATTGGAAACGGAAAATGTCGATGATACGGTTACCAGTGCCCAGGTTGGTGAAATGGTTTCTGATTCTTTATTAAATTTGGATCCTATTTCGTTTATACGTTTTGTTTCCGTGTATCGCAAGTTTTCTAAAATTTCTGATTTTAAAAAAATTATAGATACAATCCCCGAAGTCACAGATGATAAACTTGTGTGCAGGTTACCCAAGACTTCATTATTCTGATATGAAAAAAATGAGAAAAGTAATATTATGTCTTTTTGCGACTTTGTTGCCTGTGGGCGTTTTCGCCGCTGCGGATATTGATGTTTTATCTGATGGTGATGAAAATTTATATACACAAATTTTTATGCTCCAAGATGCCGATAAACTGACAGCCGCCCAGAAATTAGAACATCAATTGGAAAGTCCGATATTGATGAACGAGGTTTTATATCAACGCTATTTTTCTAAGTATTATCATACCAAAGGTGTCGAGGTTGCGGCATGGATGAAAAAGTATAACGATATGCCGGGGGCCGCACGTATGGAAAAATTATCTAAATTAAAAAAAGTTTCTGTGCAATCGGCCAAGGTTCCAAATATGTTAACAGGTGGTTTATCAATTGAATCTGTGCAATCTGAAACTTGGACTGCAAAACAATATTCTGGGGCTGTTGAAAAAAACATAAAAAAATTTAAAAAAGCGATTCGTAGTGGCAGTACAAAAGTCGCACGAAGGATATTGGAAGACAAATCATTTAAAAACAAATTATCCGAATCGGATTATGGTCGGCTGTCCGGCCGTTTGGCGTATGTGTATTATACAAATGGTGAATATGAATTAGCAAAAAAATGGGGTTTCGTTTCATCAGATGCAGAATCCGAATACGGATTGTGGACGATGGGTTTATTATATTTCAAAGAAGAAAAGTTTGAAGAAAGTGAAAAATATTTCAGCGGAATTTTGAAATTAAAGCAAATAAATAATGCCCGAAAGACCGAGGCTGCTTTTTGGGCGGGTCGGGCCGCAGATGCCTATGGAAATTCCGATACTGCACGCGATTATTGGAAAATAGCGGCAACACATCCTATGGCTTTTTATGGTGCATTGGCATCGACTATGCTTGGCAATGTGCCAGAATACGAATTTTTTGAACAAGAATTGACCGAAGATGATATTGAAGAAATACGAAAAAACAAATATGGAAAAATTGCGTTGGCGTTGTTGCAAATTAACCGTAAAGAACGTGCGGAACAATATCTTAAATATATGTTAACCCCCAAGGTATCCGACAGAACGTTGCACGCTATTGATTCGGTTGCAACCAAATATGGGTTGCCACGGGTTGCTATTTTGGCATCTGGGATTATCCAAGACAGGGGAATATTGGAAATTGATGACGATGTAATTTATTCGGCCCAATATCCATTGCCCGATTGGGAACCAATGGGTGGCTGGTCAATAGACAGGGCGTTATTGTTGGCTATTACAAAGCAAGAAAGTGGGTTCAGAACAAATGTTAAATCTAATGCGGGTGCAAATGGTTTGATGCAGATTATGCCCAGTACAGCAAAACGTGTTGCACGTGCAAACAAGGTAAAAATGTCTGATATTGATATGTCTAATCCTGAACACAATATGTTTTTGGGGCAACAGTATATTGTTGATTTGCTAATGCACCCAAATATTAATAATAATATTATCAAGATGCTGATTGCATATAATGCTGGTATGGGGTCGTTGGTCAAATTTGAAAAGTCTTTTAATACCTATGACCCATTGTTATACATTGAAAGTTTTCCTGCGTACGAAACACGGGGTTATATTAAACGTGTAATGGCGAACTTGTGGTTGTATCGTGCAAAATTGGGGCAACCACTTACCACGTTAAAAGTTATGGCGGATTCAGAATGGCCTATGTATAACAGCGAAGATGAATATGTTCGTGAAAATCTGAACAATCGACGTGAAATTTAATATGATATGTGTGCCTGATTTTTCCATTGAAAAAGATTATGGCAATAAATTGGTTGCCGGTGTTGACGAGGCCGGACGTGGACCGTTATGTGGGCCGGTGGTTGCGGCGGCGGTAATTTTTCCGAACCGTGATATCGAAATTCCGGTTGTGATTCGGGATTCTAAAAAAATGTCCCCGCACCAAAGGGCGATTGCATACGATTGGATTATAAAAAATACTGTTTGGGCGGTAGGGCAGTGCAGTCCAGCCGAGATAGATGAATTAAATATTCTGTGGGCATCAATGCGTGCGATGGAACGTGCTGTTCAAGGATTAAAATCAAAGCCAGATGTTTGTTTGTTTGATGGAAATCGTGTGCCAAAAAATCTTGATGGATTGGCGGTTGTCAAAGGTGATGCAAAATCACTTTCTATTGCGGCGGCATCAATTGTTGCCAAGGAAACACGTGATAAAATTATGCACGATTTGGCGTTACAATTTCCGCAATATGCGTGGGATAAAAATGCGGGTTATCCCACCGCAGAACATTTGCGTGCAATCGAAAAATATGGTATAAATGAACATTATCGGAAAACATTCGGACCGGTCAAAAAAGCCCTGGAATCCGGCGAAAATTCTTGACTTTTTGTGTGAAAAAATGTACTATAATCATAACAAAAAAGGGAAGATTATGGCACATACATTTACACAAGTAATGGAAAAGGTAAATAAGAAATCATATACCCCAACTTTGCTTTTTACACCCGAAAAAAATGGTGGTGGCGACAAACATGTTGACTATGGTTTTTACGAAGTAGAGGGTTGCTCGTTAGGGCCGGTGATGTTGCGTTATTATGAAAGATGGTTGTGTGATGGGACACCTTATACTTGTGCCGCGGTTCGTGTTAGAAAATCAAATTTTGAAGATAGGGCACCTGACTATACTGGCAACGCTAATTTTAATTCGGTACACACATTTCTTTTTAATGTTCGTAACAAGGGATGTGGGGTGATAAAGAAAACAAATCTTGAATACAAAGATGTGATGGAAAAATGGAACAATTTTTTGCAAAAACCAATCCAGGGGTCGGAATTGAACGCTTATGAATGGGAATATACCGCGTTTGACTTCTTTGAGGGTGTCATGACGGTTGCAAATAGACACAGACCATACGAGCCAAGCGATTTTGTAAAAGAAACTTATATTCCTGATTTGGCTGTGGCTGTGCCTGTGATTATTGGGGCGGCAATTAAATTTGCACCGATGGTTCAACAATATATGATGATGACCGCGCACAGTTTGTAATAATTGACGGGAAAGTAAGGAAAGGGGAAAAATATGAAACTGTGCACTATTGATGGATTAGATTTACGCGGCAAATATGTTTTGTTGCGTGATGATTTTAATGTGCAAATTGTTGATGGAAAAATCACTGATGCTTTCAGAATCGAACAAAGTATGCCCACAATAAATCTGTTAAAAGAAAAAGGGGCACGCGTTGCCATTGTTGCACATCTTGGGCGACCAAAAGGTGTGCGGGATATGAAATATTCGCTGCGACCGGTTGCAGAATATATGCACGTGCCTTTGATTAAATCGTTTTTGTCCGAAATGCACGATGGTGATGTTGTGTTACTGGAAAATGTTCGGTTCTATGCCGGTGAAGAAGAAAACGATTCGGATTTTTCAAAAAAGTTAGCGACCGGCTTTGATGTTTTTGTAAACGATGCTTTTGCCGTTTCGCACCGTGCCCATGCCAGTACCGTTGGTGTCACAAAATTTTTGTCTTCTTATGCTGGGTTGTTGTTGACATCAGAGATAGAAAATCTGACCGCTGTTATGCAAAACCCAAAACGCCCATTACTTTCAATAGTTGGGGGCAGTAAAGTTTCAACCAAGATTGGTGTGTTGCGTGCATTGGCAAAATTATCTGATACACTGATAATTGGTGGTGCCTTGGGAACCACGTTTAATTTTGCGTTGGGTGCGAATGTGGGAAATTCGTTGTATGAGACGGACCAGAAGGAAAATGCGTTGGAAATTTTGGAATACGCAAAACAAAATAATTGTCGTGTTTTGGTTCCTTTGGACAAGGGGGTGGCATCAGAATTTAAACCCGATGCAGTGCGTGAAAATCGCAAAATGTCCGACATAAAACCAAACGATGTAATCATTGATGCTGGGGTTGAAACCACCGAACGTGATGTTGCGGAAATATGTCGTGCAGCAACAGTAATTTGGAATGGAACGGTTGGTATGGCCGAATGGATGCCGACATGGTCGTACGGTTCATTTGCGATTGCGAATGCAATTGCCGAAAATACTAAAAGCCGCGGGATGGTCAGTGTGGTTGGTGGTGGTGATACGGTTGCGGCATTACATGCGTGTGGCGTGATGAATGAAATTTCATACGTGTCCACTGGTGGTGGCGCATTTTTGGAATTTATAGAAGGTCGTGAATTACCCGGAATCAGTGTATTAATGGATTAGATTACGGTCAGATTAATATTGGACTTGTTTTCGTGATTCTTTTTGTTGTTGCAACAATTCGTCCCATGCTTTTTTGGCTTCTTCCAGAGAGCTTTCGTATATAACCACATACAATTTTCTTGTTGCTTCTGGTAAGTAACCTGATTCGTCAATAGCTCTTTTGAAAAATTTAATCGCCATATCTGGTTGGTTTTTCCCCATATAAGATTTACCCATGTAATAAGCTGCTTCGGCCCGTTCAGATTTACTAAACATATTTAATACTTTTTGACCATATTTTATCGCATTATCATATTGTTCCATTGCATAATAACA
>CACYQE010000026.1 GCA_902776515.1 uncultured Pseudomonadota bacterium | reverse complement strand
GAGCGACATTCTAACCAACTGAACTACTGACCCATAGATATTCTGATTTCAAGCCATTAGTTCTGCTGATACCAGAATCATCAAAAAGAGATATTCAGACAGTCGTATTTGGGTGACCACTTTCGTGTAAGTGGTTTTCTCTATAAAGGAGGTGATCCAGCCGCACCTTCCGGTACTGCTACCTTGTTATGACTTAACCCCAATCACCAATCCCACCGTAGGCGGCGCCCTCTTGCGTTAAACTACCGACTTTGGGTGAAATCGACTCTCATGGTTTGACAGGCGGTGTGTACAAGACCCGGGAACGAATTCACCGCTGCATTCTGATCAGCGATTACTAGCGATTCCAACTTCATGCCCTCGAGTTGCAGAGGACAATCTGAACTGAGATGACTTTTAAGGATTGGCTTTGCCTTGCGACATTGCGACCCATTGTTGTCACCATTGTAGTACGTTTGTAGCCCGACCCGTAAGAACCATGATGACTTGACGTCATCCACACCTTCCTCCTGCTTGACGCAGGCAGTCCCCTAAGAGTTCCCGGCATTACCCGCTGGCAACATAGGGCATGGGTTGCGCTCGTTGCAGGACTTAACCTAACATCTCACGACACGAGCTGACGACAGCCATGCAGCATCTGTCTTTGGTCCAACCGAATTGAAGAAATCCATCTCTGGAAATCGCGACCAAGATGTCAAGGGTCGGTAAGGTTTCTCGCGTAGCATCGAATTAAACAACATACTCCACCGCTTGTGCGGGTCCCCGTCAATTCCTTTAAGTTTTAATCTTGCGATCGTAGTCCCCAGGCGGCATGCTTAACGCGTTAGCTACGTCACTGATCCCCCGAAGGAAACCAACAACAAGCATGCATCGTTTAGGGCGTGGACTACCAGAGTATCTAATTCTGTTTGCTACCCACGCTTTCGTCCCTCAGTGTCAGCAACGATCCAGAAGACTGCCTTCGCCATTGGTGTTCTATCTGATATCTACGGATTTCACCCCTACACCAGATATTCCATCTTCCTCTATCGTGCTCCAGCTTGCCAGTATCAAAGGCAGTTCCAGGGTTGGGCCCTGGGATTTCACCCCTGACTTAACAAACCACCTACGGACGCTTTACGCCCAGTAAATCCGAACAACGCTTGCACCCTTCGTATTACCGCGGCTGCTGGCACGAAGTTAGCCGGTGCTTTTTCTGTCGCTACTGTCATCATCTTCACGACTAAAAGAACTTTACAACCCGAAGGCCTTCTTCATTCACGCGGCATGGCTGGGTCAGAGTTTCCTCCATTGCCCAATATTCTTAGCTGCTGCCTCCCGTAGGAGTCTGGACCGTGTCTCAGTTCCAGCGTGGCTGATCGTCCTCTCAGACCAGCTATGGATCATCGCCTTGGTAGGCCATTACCCCACCAACAAGCTAATCCAACGCGGGCACATCCACCACCGATAAATCTTTCCCGTTTCCGGCGTATGCGGTATTAGCGTCCGTTTCCAGACGTTATTCCCCAGTGGTGGGCAGTTTCCCACGCGTTACTCACTCGTGCGCCACTCGTTCCACAGGGCAAGCCCTGCTTCGCTCGTTCGACTTGCATGCCTAAGACCTGCCGCCAGCGTTCGTTCTGAGCCAGGATCAAACTCTCAAGTTCTAAAAAAACCTGTTAAGTAAGTCCCGTGCATATTAAACAAAGCTGACTTAAATCAGTTCGTCTTTACATATTATATATTCGCAAGACAAGTTTTTTAACGAGGTTTATACGTAAACCTACTACCTGTCTAGGATATGCACATTGACTTAGTCAAAGTTTGGATATTTCCAAATTCAACTGTCTGCATATCTCTTCTTGAACAATGATTATATGATTAATCATACATCATTTTGATGAGCTGCTTTTATTTACAATGTTGCGGTATCTTTACCGCTTTTCAGGGGTTAAAACCTTTCTTCCGATGTGGTGTTAACTTGAAAGCCCGCATAGTATGACCTTGAACTTATGAAATGTCAAGAATTTTTTCAAAAATAAATTTATGAACATTTCGATTTTTTTCAACATCAAAACTAACAGTTTGTTTTTACGTGTTTTTTATTGTTCAACAATGTTTTTTGTTTTTTATTTTTATATCCTTTTTTCAAACATAAAATTCGCTGATTTTTGCGATTCGTTTCCGATTCGAAACCTAAAAATTGTTTTTTTCCCGAATCAGTTACCAACCCAAAACACGATTTTTCTAATCAAGACAACAAATTTTATTTTCATTTTTTCATAAGTTTTGCAAAATCCGCAAGTGATGTTCCTGTAGCATTTAAAATCTTTGCAATCGCATACGTAGACGGCCAACGCAATTGCCCTGTTTTGTTTTTCCTTTTGCTTTTATTAAAAATTGTTGCATCCAGCCCAGCCATCCGTGCCAAGCCAGAACAAGACGTATTTTTCGCGGCCGCAAGGTTTATTATGCCAGCCCACAAATCTTCATTGGTCATAATGTCCTCCTTTTTTTTGTTTTTAAAAAGCGGTAAATATTGTGCATGTTTTTTAGGGATTTTGTCAAACCGTTCTAGTTATAATAGAAACCACCCCCAAAAATCCGACAAAGTTATACATGTTCTAAAAAATCACCGATTCGCACACAACCGAACAACGACCCAAAAAACAACACTGGTTAAAACCGCAAATTTATGATAAAATGCAGTATTATGAAATTCGCGACATACGTGTTTTTATTACTGTTCGCACCGTGTATAGCATTTGCAGAAATGGAATACACAACTGGCGATAATGCAGATATCGCAACAATGACATTGGCCCAAAAACACAGATATATTTCTCAATTAAAATCTGAAATCGCTGATTTACAGTCAAAAATATCTGAATGCGAACGCAAAACCAAGGGTTGGCGTGGTGCCACTATTTTTGGTGCGATTGGAACAGTTGCCACGGCTGCGGGTTTAGCCGTTCAAATGTCACAGCAAAATGCAGCAAAAAAACAAAAAGAAGAGCAAAAAGATGATAAAAAAGAATAAACTTTTTTCTGTTTTGTTTTTGGCTGTGATTGCCATTCCAACATTTGTGTATAGTGATACCTATGATGATGCATCACGTGCATTGGATTCACAAATTATGGAATTGGAACACACGCGTAACGAATTACGCGACAAATTGAACACGTGCGAAGATAAACAAAAGAAAAATAGAAAAATAAAATCGCCGGTATAGCAACATTGGCAACGACCGGTGCCGGCGTTACCGGAAACATATTATTACACCAAAGTATCGAAAAAAAATCCGGCGGCGGCGGGGGTTCAGGGGGTAAAATCGGTCAGGATGGTAGGACAGACGAGCAAAAAGACTGTGACACGATTGTGGCAGCTCTGAATCTTCTTGGAACCTGTGAAGCAGTCCATGAAGCAATACCTGGTTATAGTGTAGAATATTGTGAGGCTTGCAAATGAAAAACGTTTTACCTTTTATTTTTGGAATTTTGGTTTGTTCTTCGGCTGTTGCCGACCCAACGGCTGATGATCGCCGCGAACTTTGTCGTTTACTGGAAGAAAAAGGAACGCACGTATGGGTTACTAAAAATACAGCCTGTATCCCGGTTAACGCTTGTTCGGCGAATGACTCTGATATAAAAGATGCATATTGTGATTACACTTTTTCCGAATATTACTTTGCAGATGTTGAAAACGCAAAGCAAGTGGCAAGTGACATATATAAACGCCATCGCAAAAAAACTCTTACTAATTTTATTACAACGGATTGGGAAGAAAAAAATATTTTAGGTGCCGAAACATCAGAAGGCGGATATGTAACTCTGCAATTTGGTTCTAAAAAGTACGGCAACAACACAAAAAGCCTGATAGAAACATCTTGTATAGTAAACGGCGGTTGGCCCAGTGGTGGTCACTTTGTTGGCAAAGAATACACTTGCAAATGCGAAACCATCAAAACAACAGAAAAATGCAGCAGTACCGCCATATACGCCGCCTTGTTAATCAAAAATTCTGTTGTTGGTCAATTGGACGAAACTGAAACCTGTGAATTGAACTATCGTCCAGAAGAAAAATACGAAATAAAATTGGATGACTAGTCCAATTTACTTTTTCGGGATTTCTGGTTTGAAAAATGCTTGCTTTTGCGAAAAAAACATATATAATTGACCTGCTCTGAATTTGTTGCGGGCATAGTACAAAGGCTAGTATGCAAGCCTTCCAAGCTTGAAATGCGGGTTCGATTCCCGCTGCCCGCACCAAGGATTGGGCGTGCGCCGGAGTTGGAGAGCCGGGGCAGACTGTAAATCTGTTGGCTTAAGCCTGAGGTGGTTCGAATCCACCCACTCCCACCAAAATAGAAAATGACCCAAATGGGTCATTTTTTATTTTGCCAAAAGGAAGCGGGTGGATGGGTCAGAGTGCCAGGCACATTTATGTGCCACACGGAAACGAAGTTTACGTGAATAATTGGCACGCATGACCAATACGAGAATGCACAATTAGCAAAATTTTAAAAATTTATTGGAAATAAATTTTTTAATTTTGATTATTGCGTATCGAGGCCGCACCCACTCCCACCATCCGTCCGTGCTTTGCACATTCGCGACAAGAAAGATACACCGCACTATAAAGGTGCGGTTTTTCTTTGGGTTTTATATCGTTCGGGTTTGCCAAAAAACACACTTTCATTTGAATCGCTAATGAACTATGTATAGAATAGCTACATGCAAAATCAACAAAACAATGTATACTGGAACTGCAGCAAACAATGTTACTAGCGCAGATTTTTTGTATTTATGCGCCAATATAATAAACGAAATTGCAAATAACAACATAGCACCTACGATAAATATAGTGTCTAAAACATATAAGTATTTTGTGGGGGCTAGATAGTACCACAAACCATCCCATTTCCCAAAATTGTTAAGCATTATTAAATCATGAACAGCTAATCCACAAAATGCCAAACTGCATGTAGATACGCTCCATAACATAAAATCTTTTTTAGGAATAAGTCTCATAGTTTAGTATTCTACATAAAGTATTAAATCTTTTCCATTAGTTTTAAACCACTTTGCAAAATCGTCCATACCAGATGTTAAATCAATGCAACCGGCAGAACCAGGTTCCCAGCCACCATGAATACTGAATCCGGCTCTTCCAAAAGTATTTGTTTCTTTTGATGGTTCCAACCACACTCGTGAACTACCCCAGGACATTGTTGAACCTTTCCAATTACCAAGACCCGCCCATCCGATTACTTTGCTCAAGGGATCTATTTCTTGAAAATCATTTTTTCTTGCAACATATGTTCCCGCCGTTTTTATGGCGTGATTCTATCCGATAATATCTTGTATGTACTTAGCGACGCTCCAAATCGCCATATTTTCAGAAAATACATACAATGCCCATTTTTCAGCTGGAGATTCATGTGCTTTATAAGTGAATAATTTCGATGTCCGGTATTTGTTCAGCAATATATTCGGCAGCGAGCCTACGGTGGCATTGTGTTGCAGATTTTTCGGTACACAACAAACATATTCTATCAAGTCCGGACACATCACAATTTTGCAACGGATTGCGTTTTTGCAACAATTCACGATACATTTTTTCGTATTCTGCCCATGTGATTTTTTTATCTTTGTATCCGGCCAATATATCTGATGTTGGCGCAAATTCTGGATGATATTCATAGCGATTGCTCAAAACTTTTGCTAAATTATCACCGTTATAATACGGAACATACGTGCTGGTCCGCCATTGGCGGATATCCCAAACACAACTTATGCGCGCCGCATTCAAGACATCCAGAAATGCTTCTGAACTTTTACCACTAAAACCAATTGTAAATATCTTTGTCATATCAACACAAAAATAGCCCATTAAGCATTAAATAGCAATGATTTTCCTGAATCAAAAATTTACGTGCCAAACCAATTCTGCAATGTGCATATTGCGATTCTGCAACCATGTTATTCAACACATCAACATCTTTAGTTTTATCAAAAATATCCCGTAAATATTTGCAACTGACTTTCATATCATATTTTTGTTTAGAAAAGTCGGTTATGCTGGCACGCAATTTGCCATCTTCTGTGAAAAATTCAATATCACGTGCAGAGATTATAATAGCCCCTAATGACGGACATTTTGTATTTTGCAACACATAAGATTTTTCTTTTACATGATGATTAAATATAGATTGAATATCTTTTGAAACTGTATCCTTTAAACAATCGGCTAATTCTTTGCCTGGTTCAAAGAATTTTATAATTTCTATGGAATTATAATTTATATTCACATCTTCAGTTCTGTGCGGGTAATCACGCGGTTCATCAAAAGGTTCTTTTTCAACCATTATTTGACAATAAGTTTTTGGAATTTGATTTTCGTCCCAGTATCCACCATCAATCATTAGCCGCTTCATGCGTTTTTCATATGTATCGAAACCGGCAATACAAAACTTTTCTTTCATACATGTTATGTCTGAAACAATAATATTTGATTTTTTCATTTTATCTCCTTTGTTAAATAAAAAAAGCCCGCATAAAGCGGACATAAAAAACGGCACAAAAATGCATAAAAATCAAGAATTAAACAGTGTCTTGCAGATTAAATAATTTATCAACACTACACTGCAGTCTGCCAGACATTATTTCGTTGATGGTGTTCGGGTTCAAATATGCCAATTTCAGATGTTGGTACACACTGCTTTGCGATTGTTTATAAACCATTTAACCAGTAAATTTTTATCTGATTCTGATATGCGTTTTGGGTCAACGGCATAACAAAAATGATTCAAAATATGTCGTTGTATAAAAATAATTTTATCAGTATAGGTATCAAATTCGTGCTCTCTTAACATTTGCAACTTGTAATCTAACATCTTAATTCTGGCCAACACCATTTTGTGCGATAATTTTTTTGCATCCAACGAACCTTCGCGCCGAACATAATGGTAATCAGCATTATCTATGGTTATAATTTTATTGGTATGCAATACAAGGTTTGACAGAAAAACCGCATCTTCGCCCGTAATAACATCTTCGGGATATAATATATTATTTTCCAGTAAAAATTTTTTATTATACATCGCGGAACAATGTTCTGAACTAAAACATAAATAATTTTCTTTTACCAATTCGTGTGTTTTCCAGTATTTATCACCGACTTTGACTTTTGCCTTGGCCACATCAAATTTGGTTTTTGTTATGGTTTTGTATAATTTTTCAACAAAATCGTCATCAATATAATCATCAGGGTCCAGAAAACATACATATTTTCCGTTGGATTTTTTCAACCCATAATTCCGTGCATGTGATACACCAGTGTTTTTACCAAGTTTATATAAACAAATACGGTTATCATATTTCATAAAATCACGAATCTTTTTAACCGTATCATCTGTTGATTTATCATCTACACAAATTATTTCAATATCTTTCATTGTCTGATTACGCAAAGATGTAAACATAGCATCCATAAACCCGGCAACATTATAACACGGTAATACGACAGAAACTTTTGGTGCTTTCATTTGTTATCCTTTTAATTGCACCGATTTTAAAAATTTATTCGCTTCTTTGTACGATTTTAATTTCACAACCTGTAAATTAGGATGTTTTTGGATCGCTTGGTTAATCAAATCATACGGTGCATCTTTTTTTCGCACCATATACCAAACATGGTCCCATCGAAAATTTTTTGCAGAAAAACCTTGGCGACCATGTCTTTTTGTTTTTGTAATGCAAGTTTTTATATAGCACCAAAGTCTTTTATATGCTGGTGATAATAGTAAAATCATGGTATCTGCACTATTTAAGCGTTCTTCAAATGCATACCATTCATATATACCTTCTATTATCCAACTGTCTTTTTTAACAGTATCTTGGATAACTTGATTTATTTTTTGTTTTCTTTTGTCGCGCTCTTTACCTGCTGGCACTGCATATGGGTCATATAAGTCCAAATAAACAACAGGCAAATTAAATTTTTCACCTAAATTCTGCGCCATTGTTGATTTGCCTGAACAAGACCCACCCATAATTATGATTTTTCTGCCGATATTCATACAAAAATCCTCTCGCGAAACAAATTATACCATAAATTCAACTTTTATTCAATTTCACCCACTGGTGAAATCATAACCACTTTTCTTTATACATTTTGACATTGTGCATAAGTTTAGCGAATAGTTGTTTGTTTTTTGCTCGATTAATGCAAGATGTCTCCCACCAAAAGATACACCGCACTGTTAAAGTGCGGTTTTTCTTTGGATTTCAATATTTACACAGGTTCAAAAACATTATATTTGAAAAATGTTAATTTTTACTTATTTTCGAATAAGTTTATAATAAAGGGTTAGAAATCTAACCCTTTTTCCATTCTGTTTTTAATTTACCAAACATCGCGGTGCTATGGATAGAACCATCAGGCCATAATTTTCTTTCGCGTTGTACCCCTTCAAGAACATAACCATTTTTTTCTGCATGTTTACGTGATGCGATATTTTCCGTATCACACCAAATTGTTATTTTTCTTAAATTAAATGTATCAAAACCTAACTTTTCTATTACTGGTATCAATCTATCTATTATTCCTTTACTGCGTGCGGATTTTTTTAGCCAATAACCAATTTCTGCGGTATTATTTTTAATATCTATGCCAGACAAACCTATTTCGCCTAATAATTCATCTTTATTAAAAATTCCATACATTGCATATTCCCAATTTTCTTCATCTGTATATTTGGTTTTATATGCATTTAATACTTCTTGAACAGTTTTATAAATTCCATTTTCCATCCAGAATCTAAAACTTGGTTCATCTTCATGAAAAGCATCATAAATTTGTTGTGCATAATCTTGTGATACAGGAATTGGTTTTAAGACCAAATCATTAACGACAATTTTTTCAGGTTTAGTAAATTTTGACATAAGCAATCCTTTTGATTGATTATATCACACCCATAAAATTTAATCAATTTTCACCCATCGGTGAAATTAACCATTTGTCTTTAAATAGTTTTATCCGAAACACCTCAATCGTTACGACTCCCCCTTTTGCCCGAGGAAACTCACCAAGGCGGTTTTATTTTGTAATCTATATATTCTGTGATATAATTTAATGCGTGAAAACAAAAGGTACAAGTTATGAATAAATTGATAAAAGCTTTTGAAAAAAATTCTTTACCTAATGATACGTTAAAAGAGATTTATGGTATATCAAACAAAGAACATTTTAACTGCATATTTATTGCACCATCATGGACTGTCGACAAAGTTTTTGATACAACAAAGATAAATGTGGAGCAAATTTTTTCAAGCCGAGATGCAAAAACTTTCAGAATTAAACATAATAAAAAAAAGTATTTATTTATCACGCTTTATATTGGTGCACCTGTTATGATTGAGTTTTGCTTGCTGTGTTATAAAGCACATTGTGATAATTTTGTGTTTATTGGTTCGGCTGGTGCATTAGTACCAGAAGTCAAGGTTGGTGATATTATTGTTCCTGAATATGCAATTTCTGGAAATGGTGCTACACTATATTTACATGATAAATTAGATTCAAAAAACCTGTTTGAAAAAATGTATTCAACAAAAAAATTAAATAAGCAGCTTGTCAATATATGTCAGGATAAAAATATAAGTGTGTTAAATGTTCCCGTGATTTCCATGGATAGTGTAATATCTGAATATTTGCACTTGGATGAATTCAGGGCAATGGGTGCAAAAGTGATAGAAATGGAAACCGCGACTTTCTTTGGTTGCATGAAAAAGATAAAGAAAAACGCATCTGCCATATTGGTTGTATCGGATAATTCTGCAACAGGCGAACATTTGATTGGCAGTACAGAAAAAGATAAAAAACATTACCATGATGTCAGAAGACAGGTTAGTGATATTTTATTAAATATTTAACCATTTATCTTTAAACTCGCTTACCCGTTGCATTAAATCGGTGAACTCTTGTTTGTTTTCTGCTCGATTAGTGCAATAAGTTTATAAAAAGGGTTGGAAAATCTAACCCTTTTTATTTCGTTTGAATCCACCCAGGCGAGTTTTATTTTTTCTTTGTGTTTTTGATGATAACTTCACGTATCTTTTTATAATCGTCCACAGATTCTATATCCAATTCATTTATCGAATACACCGTTCCATTACCATCAACAACCGAACCTGTAACATTTCCACTGGCCGTGCCAACACCCACAGACCCCGCACCAACAATTCGTTGCACAGGACCACGATACATACTGATATCCGTAATTTGGTTGTACGCAATAAATTTAACTTTTTTAAAAACCAAACCAGTGATTTTATATATTCCGCAATTTGTTAAAACATATCTTGTTGAACGTTGACTGTTGTAAATCAGCCATAAAAACAAAATCAAACTGCATACGAAAACAAATATCGCAAACCCAATTCCAACGAAAGCACAAAAAAAGCCGCATATAACAGACAAAAGTAACGACACCCCAAAGGCGGTAATCTCACAAATCTTGTTATTTTTGCGAGTGTCGATTAAAATTTTTTCTGTTTTATCTATCCAATCAGATAAATTTGTATTTAACCAATCCGTCATTTGCGTTTCCCCCTGTGTTTTTGAATATATACCTATATTCTATCACAAACACCAGAACATAGCAAACGCAACCAAATCAAAACCGGAACAACACACTTATTTTTTTCTTGAGCTGGGCAACTGGGAATACAACATATTAAACACCTGTTCTAATAATTCGGGATTTTCAACATCAGGTATCATTATCATTGGTTTACCACCCGGGTATGGTATTTCCATTGTGGCCCCAGGAACAAGTTTTAATACAGATTCTGATGGTTTAACAAGTAATCTGTTATCGTAAATACCGCCGATTATTTTACCATGATAATAGATAATAAATTCACCCATCATCGCACGATATGTTATATCAGGCAAAGATGATAATTGTTCTAAAACAAAATCTAAAAATTCTTTACTGGATGACATATATAAACAAATTATCTAACCAGCCAGATTTCTGCTTCACCGGTTACGTCCTGACTTTCACCGTCACGAACGGGTGCATACAGCAAGTTTGTTTTACTCACATTTAATGTATTGCCGTTTGCCGACACACCGGTCACATAGTTTCCTTGTTCTGATTCGACAACATTTGTTATCACGTTTGCACTTTGTTCTTGTAATGTTTGGACATTTTCATCCATTACATCAAGTCGATTACTCAAATCATTTGTTACTGTGGTGGTACTAACCGACATTTTGTTTGCACCAACAAACTTGCCAGCAGACAAACGCGAACCAGCAACAGAGCTGCGTCCTGGGGCCACAGCAGACACATTTGCAACCGATTTATTTGTATTAACTGCGTGTGTCCCAGGCACAGTATGTAACGACCCCGAACGTGCCGCAACATTTGGTGTCCCAGATGCACCACCAACTTTACGAATAGAAGATGCGGCCCACGTTTCACCAGACAGGCATACAGCAGTAACTATAAAAGCAATAAAATAATTTGTTTTCTTCATGGCTTTTTTCTCTTTTTGTTGTTTATTCATCAAACACAACGGTATTATCGTGTATTGAATATTCTGTTCCATCTATATTTGTTCGCAAATAATCTGTTGTATTTTCGTTTATATGTCTTAACCCGTTGGATACAGGTGTAGTTCTTGCATAATATACCACACCATCAATGCGTGCCGCCAAAGCCGGGGTTGTTTGTCTTGTTTGTGTTAAATACAACATATTATTACCAATACGCATCACTTTGCCGCAATTGTCAACATTGGTCGTTCCGGCGGGTGCGACCAAACCAGCGGGACATTCGTTAATACCAACATCCGTATCAGACGGTGTTAAATCGCCACCGGGACAGTAATAATTATTTTGACATTTTTCACATACTAAACTGTTCGCAGGTAAATAATACCCCGCATCACAGTGTATATCAGCGGAACAATCTGATACATCCGCAGAACCCTCGTCAGATGTCATATTATCAGGACATGGATTTATACCAACATCTTCTGATTCAGAAAAAACCAAATCACCCCCAGGGCACCAGGAATTTGATGGGCATATCACACACTCTGTGCTGTTTGTTGGTAAATAATATCCGGCATCACAAGTATATGTATTATTCTGATACACAGGTATCATTTCAATAATGTTTGTATTCGGGTCTGCTGGAATACACGCATTTGGCACAATAGTGTTTGGCAAAAACAAAGTTACATCATCATCGGCAAAACAATTTGTTGCCACCAACAATGATACTAATAAAATGCTTTTACGAAAAACCATTTTAATTAAGCAGGTTCCCTTAAACACCTATGTCCGTGTATTTAAAACATACACGGACATTTAACGCATTAATCTTGTGGTGCTGTTGTGCTAAACTGCCACCCCAAGAATGTCTTACCCGGAACATGTGTTGCCCAAGCAGGCGTATTAATATCACCGTCATACTGACATGTGCCCGCATTATTTTGATTAATTGCGGTACTGTCTGTTCCGTTCCAAGTAATATTGATTGTGTTCGCTTGACACGATGCGGCCGATGGAACGATAGAATCAAAAAGAGCAGAACGCACAGAATTATCAGACATAAGATAATTTGAACAAGTATTAGCACAAACATCAGGACAAGAAGCATATGATCCTATTGTACTATGGAATACCCAACCCGAATGTACATTTTGCTTTGTTTCACCATTCGGCGTAAATCCGTCAACAGAACACCAACAATTTTGACCATTTCCCTCTGGCAAAGAATTATACACAGATGGCGAAGCAGTATACGCATCATTTTCACCGGCTGTCCCACTACATTGAGCTACTCCTGTCAACATACCTATTCCAGCATACTCCACAGCGAAAGACATTTCACCACTTATACCATAATATGCTTGACCATGACCCGGATTATCATGCCATTCATTAAAACCGTTATTATTCATATATGCACGTTCGGTTCCAGTAGTACTACCAATTATATTTGCCAAATCTGGTGTCGATGGAACAAACGAACGTATATCCATTCACACAACCGTTCAATATACAAGTATCATTGCCGGTACCATAATAGTCGTTACCTATTGTTGATGAAGAATGTGGGAAATAATCATCTGCACACGCTGTGTAACACTGTGTATCACTGCTTGCACCGTCATCCGAGTGTTCAAAGCCATCTGGACATTGTGATAAACCCTGAGAATTAGCACTGTAATAAACAGTCATATTACCAGGACAAAAATAACCATCCTGATTACACTGTGTTTGGGTTTCTGACGAACCCGGCAAATAATAACCCGGGTCAATGGTATACTGGGTATCTTCATATTGAGCATTGGCATATACTGTATCACCATTCCGGTATACCCCGGCCATATTATCAGAATTAGCCTGACCCACGTATGCATAATCAGCCTTCATCAATCCATCAACAGGAAACGTGTTTTGGGTATGACTTGGTTCAGCGAACGCTGGAATCACCACAAACACAAGCATACTGGTTAAAAAAAGCTTTTTCATTTTTTGCCCCTTTTATTTAATTAACAAAAATTGGCCAATGACACTCGTCATACCATTAGCAAATCTTGCTTTACAAAAACGTTCAAACGTATTGATTTTATTTTTCTCCTCATGACATTTTATATGTTAGAAAAAATCAAATAACCTGTGCAATAAAAAAATCATTTGTTATGCGGTTTATACGATTATTTATTAAAAACTAATTTTCCACTTGCACACGATTCGTGATTTGTTCTAAGATGCAAATGGAAGGAAAGGAACATTATGTATAGAAAAGTTTCTTGGTTGGGAATTTTCCTGTGTTTGCCTGCGTTTGCGGGTGCACGGTTACCGGCGGTTAATGTGGCGGCGGGTGCTGTTTCGGCACGTGCTGAATTTGGTGATGTTGTTGTGCCGGCGAAAAAATCGTCATCGGCAACGGTCGCAAAACAACATACTAATGTTCCAACAAAAAATAAAACTGAACGCCGCGTTGTTGCACGAACCGCAACAAAATCTGCTTCAAAAGATACCGGCGAAAAAATTGCAAAAACATCTGACTTTTTGATTCCAAATCGGCCAAGTTCTGATTTATGGGCAAAAAACGATACGCCATTGCGTATGCCACGTGCGGATGAATTTTCTGTTATCAGTTCCAACGATATTCTACCCGAAGAAAATATTTCAGGTGCGGCTATAAAGTCTGGTTCGACAACCAAAATTGCACATAATGATTATTCAATAGAAGATTTGTCTGTTGAAACATCTGCATTGGATGCACAAATTGCACGTCTGATTGAATTACAACGCAAGGCCGAGGCCAGTGTTAATTCAAACAAAAACACTGATAAAAAACTGGCCAAGGTTGAAACAACTCGTGCGGCTTTGGTGCCAGAAATTACAGAAACCAAACCTTTTGTCGAAACGTTTGAAACTGTCGCTGATGCGACCCCAACGACAAATACTGTTTCAAAACAACATGATGTTCGTTTGGCACGTATGGTTGTTCCACGCCAAGAAACTGTTGATGATGATGTAATCATAAGACCTGTTCAAAAAAATCAACCGTCTAAGATTCAGGCTATGCGTGACGATATGACAAAGTTATCACCTGCGGAGTTGCGGCGTGCGTTCAGAAAAACCTTTCTGTCAGAAAACAAGCACTTGTCCACGTATCCAAACGATGACAGGTTTGATGTGGTAAGTGATTTAAGTGATTCTATCGAAGGTTTTACGGCTGAACGCGATTTGTCCGAAGATACAAAGATTCGTCCATTAGAAATCAAAATTAAATTCAGAAATTCTGATTCTGCATTGTCACGTGAAAACTATAATTTGCTGTCTGAATATGCCGGCATAGTGGTCAGCAATCCAAAACGTGCTATTCAAATTGCAATCCCAGCAGATGTTACGACAACGTCTGATGGTCGCAAATTGGCCGCACGTCGTTTAGCAATTGTTGAACAGGTTTTACGTGATACCGGTGTGTCCGAACAACGAATTGTTCCGGTGTTATCACAACGCAATGACGAAGGTTTTGTTTTGCGTATAATATCAAACGAACAATACGAGAGTTTAACCAAACAAAAACGTGATATTTTTGGCGACAAGGTCGGTTCAAAAACATATAAAAGTATGAGTTGGTAAGTGTGTGTACGTTGCGTTTCCGGGACTTTTTATACAAAAACGTTAATAAATTTATAGAATTTTTATATCCAGCATTGTGTCCTTTGTGTTCGGCACCTGTATCAACACATGGTGAATTGTGTGGCGATTGTTGGTCGTGCTTTGATTGGATAAGTGGGCCAAAGTGCAAATGTTGTGGCTATCCTTTTCCAGATGATTATGAACCAAACGAAAAATCAATGTGTCCAATTTGTGCCGCGGGCAAAAACGAATTGGACTATATTCGTGCAGCGTGTGTATATGACGATTTTTCACGTACAGCGATGTTACCATTCAAACACGCTGGTCAGATTAAATACGCAAAGTTTATGTCACGTGCAATGATTTGGGCACTGCGTGATTTAGATATTTCACCGGATATTGTAATGCCTGTTCCATTAGCAGCAAAACGTTTATTCAAACGCGGTTACAACCAGGCAACTTTACTGGCACGCCCTATTTCCAACGTATACAAAGCGAAACTTGATTTAGACTCTGTTCACAGACAATATCGTGAAAATATGGGACACAAAACACATGCACAACGTTTGCAACATATACGCGGTGTTTTTAGTGTTATAAAGCCAGAAAACATCCGTGGCAAAAAGATTTTGTTGGTCGATGATGTTATGACTTCGGGGGCAACATTAACCGAACTGGGGCGTGTTTTGCGGCATGCGGGTGCATCTGCGGTTTATGGTGTGGTATTTTGCCGTGTTGTTCGCCTTGATTAAAATATTATATGGACGCTTGAATTTCTTTTTTGTTCTGATATTATTTTACGAAAACAACCAAGGATAAAGACAATGAAAATTGAATTAGGTAAAAACATAGCCCCACGCGATATTGAAACACGTATTCAAGAGTTTTGGGATTCAAATGATTTTTGGTCAAATGATGTTAATTCACAAAAAAAATCTTTTTGTGTTATGATGCCCCCACCAAATGTTACCGGCAATTTACACATGGGACACGCGTTGGACAATACGTTGACCGATATTATTTGTCGTTATAAACGTATGTGCGGTTTTG
>CACYQE010000025.1 GCA_902776515.1 uncultured Pseudomonadota bacterium | reverse complement strand
TGACAAATAATAAAACCACCCAAAGGGGTGGTTTTTATTTATGCTTTTTATATTCACAATAATTCGCAATTGGGCAATTTTCGCACTTTGGGCGTAATGCAGAACATGTATATCGTCCAAATAAAACCATCACATGATTTGTGATTGAATGGTATTTTTTTGGAATTATTTTTAATAATTCTGATTCAACTTTTTCAGGCGTGTTCGCCGTGTCTTTTACCCAACCATATCTGTGTGCCAATCTAAAAACGTGCGTATCAACACCGATATTTGGTGCATTCCAAAGAACGTTCATGATGACATTAGCCGTCTTTTGCCCTATCCCCGGTAATTTCATTAATTCATCACGATTGTGATAATTTTTTGGAAAAATAAAATTATCGTTTTGGACAGGAATATTGACCAATTGTTGGGACAAGGCGATAATACTTTTTGCTTTGTTGTTAAAAAAAGAAATGACCTTGATATGTTTCTTTAATCCATCCAGCCCTAGATTCAACATTTTTTGTGGTGTCGGGGCGATACGAAATAATTCAGGTGTAACCTCGTTAACTTTTTTATCGGTTGCCTGGGCCGACAATATAACCGCAACCGCAAAGGTAAATTCGTTCGTACTAAATAATTCGGAACGAATTTCCATATTAAGTGTGTTCGGAACAGTTCTAAAAAATATATCGGGCGTTATCATTGAATTTTATTTGCAAAATCTTGACATATTTCGTCACAGATGCCGTTGCAATCAATTGTGTTTGATTCACCAGATATTGTTTTAGAATAATCGTGAATAGTTCCGTTACTTGCACGAACACGGCAACTACATTTGATTTTGTTCGTTGCGGTATATTCAAATACACCCCTGGAATTAGTAAAACCGCGGGTGGTGTGTTCAGAATTGCAACTGCGTCCGATTATTTCTGCGGATTTTTTGCTGGGTTTAACCGGGTCATAGTTTTCGTTTGTAACCAAAACATTATCTTTTTCATTTGTGTTGTACACTACAATAGGGTTATATGATTTTGTCATTGTTTCAACAGAAACCGTGACCCCAAGCAAGTAGCAAAACGCAAAAATTATAATGATGGTCATACACAAATTTGTAATGATTTTCTTCATTTTTTTAAGCCTTTTGTATTGAAATGCCAAGATTATATCCTTCGATTTCGGTAAAATGTTCACCTTCGCCGGGCGACATTTCACGAATCAAGGCATCAGACATTATTCGTTTTTTATGTTGGTCTATGGCACTGGCCAAGCCTAAATCCGCCATATAGGTAAGATTTATGCGGTCAGATACATCCAATCCAAGTGTTTTACGTGTGTCTTGGATGAAACGCAGGGCATCGTTTGCCAAACCTTCAGCAATTAATTCAGAATTTAATTCTGTATCCAAAATAACCACTGCACTGTTGTCGGGTAAACTCATACCTGTTATCCCAGGTTTAATGGTTAATCTGTTTTCAAATTCATCCTGATTCAGCGTGAATTCACCCACAACCAATTTGTCACCATCGATTGTGTATTCACCGCGTTTTACCGCCGGAACAATATCACGTAAAGCGTTGCCCAATCTTGCACCGATTTTTGGTGTGATTAAATACATAAACTCGTCAGCAACTGTCGCAGTGTTTGCAACCCAATCAACGGTTTTAACATTTAATTCATCACGAATAATGTTTGTGTATTTGTTAAGTGGTTCGCCACCAGCCACCGTCAGTTTTGCCAATGGCAAACGATTACGTAGTTTATATTGTTCACGTAACTGTTTTCCAGTGGATACTATTGTTTGAACACGGCGCATATCTTGCAGTATCTTTTCATCTGTATTTGTTGCAACTGGCCAATCTTGCAAGTGAACAGATTCTTGGCCTGTTAAGTTTTTAAATATATATTCACTGATAAACGGTGCAAATGGTGCCAAACATTTGCAGAATTCCACCAACACACAGTGTAATGTTTCAAATGCACTTTCATCTTCGTCCCAGAATCTGTCGCGATTACGGCGGATGTACCAGTTATTTAATATATCCAAAAATCTAACAAATTCTTTGACGGCGATATCAGGTTTATATTCTGTCAAAGATTGTGTGGTCACCTTTACCAATTCATTTAATTCAGATAAAATATATTTATCTAATGAATTATCTGCGGTTGGCTTTTTCTTGACTGTTATGTTAGCCGCGTTGGCATACAATGTAAAGAAGTGGTAAGCGTTCCACAGTGGTGTCAAAATTGTTTTTATAGGTTCATTAAACACCTTGCCTTCTTTATCAACACCAACCGGTTCTGCTTTTAAGAAATTACTGCCAGTGATGAATAAACGTATCGCATCTGCACCGTATGTTTCCAATTGTTCAGTTGGTTCAACATAGTTATGCAACGATTTGGAAAACTTGCGTTTGTTTTCATCGCAAATTATACCGTTCGCAGATACAACACGAAATGCCGGCTTATCAAACAACGCAACGGCCATAACCATTAAACCATAGAACCAACCGCGTGTTTGTTCGTTTGCTTCAATAATATAATCCGCAGGAAAGTTTTGTTCAAACTTGTCTTTGTTTTCAAACGGATAATGCAACGATGCAAATGGCATAGAGCCGGATTCAAACCAGCAATCCAATACATCAGGTATACGTTTCCATCCATCTTTTTCTAATTTATCCAGTGTTGGACGATGTAAATCATCAATCTTTACACCAAAGAAATCTTCCATTTCGGCAATAGAACCGAATACTTTGTATTCGCCGTCACGTTCCCAAATTGGCAATGGAACCCCCCAATAACGATTTCTGGTGATGCCCCATTCGCGTGCATTTTCAATCCATGCCAAGAAACGATTCCCCGCGGATGTCCATGTGGTTTGTGTTTTTGTAATCTCTATCAAGCGATCGCGGATTTTTGGAACATCAACATACCACGCGTCTGTTGCACGATAGATAAGTTTTTCTTTACTGCGTGGCCCGAACGGATAATTGTGTTTGTGCTGATCTTTTTTAACCAAACGACCATTTGACTTTAACCAATCCATAATTTTTGGATTTGCAACAAATATATTTTCACCAGCCCAATCAGTTACAGTCGAATCAAAATTGCCATAATCATCTACATTCAATATAACCGGAAATTTTGAATCCAGTGCTTTGGCGGCAAAATAGTCTTCTTCACCGTATGCGGGTGCAATATGAACAATACCTGTTCCATCCCCATCAGAAACATAATCAGCAGAAATCACCGTGTATAAACCATGACCATCTTTTGCTATATCGCTGTAATATGGGAAAATAGGTGTGTAATGCAAACCGACCAATTCCGCACCAGTGCATTCGCCAACTTGTTCTGAATTTGCAAAAACCTTTTCATACGCTTTGACACGTGATTCAGCCAAGATATAAACATGTCCGTCATTATGACGCATTTTTACATATTTCATTTTTGGATTTACGGCCAATGCGGAGTTCGCGGGTAAAGTCCAAGGTGTGGTTGTCCATGCAATTGCACGTTCACCATTTTCTAATTCAAACCAAACGGTAACCGTATCATCGACAACATCTTGATATTCGGATGAAGCCTCGGAATTAGATAAAACTGTCCCCAGTTTCCAATCATACGGATTTACTTTGAAATCTTTATACAACAATCCCTTGTCATATAATTGCTTTAATCCCCATATAACAGATTCCATATAATTTTTATCCATGGTTTTATAACCGTAACCATCACCAATATCAACCCAACGACCAACACGATTTATAAAACGTGTCCATTCATTAGAGTATGTTGTTACACTGGTGCGGCACAAATCACAAAATACATCTATACCATCTTGCTCAACGATTTTTTTTGCTGTTCTGCCTTCTTGTTTTTCAACAGCCGTTTCTGCTGGTAAACCATGACAGTCCCAACCTAATTCGCGTACAACATGTTTTCCATTCATGGTGTGAAAACGTGATACCATATCTTTGATGGTTGATACGCCCAAATGCCCCCAGTGAGGCAATCCGTTAGCAAACGGAGGACCATCGTAAAAAACAAATTTATAACCATGTTCGGTCTTTTTCAAAGATTTATGAAACGTATCATCCGATTGCCAAAATTGCAAAACTTCATTTTCCAGTTCTGCTAAATTTGCTTTTGGTTCTGTTTTTGGGTATGCCATATTGTTCTCCATCGATTTATTATTATAAAAAAGGGGCGTTATATACGCCCCAGCACCAACGCCAAAGCGTAGCACCGATTATTTAATAATAATTATAGTTTTTGTTTTCATCACCGACAGTATAAAATAATTATTTTGCGATTTCCAGTTTTTTCTTTGATATAAATATATTGACAAAAACAAAACCGGGTGTAATATGTGTCGCTGAGATTTTTATATCAAGAGGGTTGTTTTATGGACAATATAAAAGATTTAGAAAAACAAACTGTTCGGCGTAGCCGTTTGGCGTTTGTTGGTGGGGTTTTTGCGGCACCTGTGGTGGCGTTATTTTCCCCGGTGTTGGTTGCGATGGAGGTGGAAAATAATAATTTAAGATTGCCGGATTACACACCTTCAAATAAGGAAATAAAAAAAGAATATCGCAAAAGATTTGTGCGTTTTTTCAGGGAATACGTTATAAAATTGCCAATTCGTGCATACAATAGTGTTTACGACAAAGGAATGATAAAAATAGCCGGGCAAAAAAATATCGCAAAGGAAAACGAACAAGAAAAGTTTCGTAAAATTGCCAAATGGGTTGTGGAATCTGACATTTCTGATGCCTATGTTAAATTGTTGAATGCCCGGAACATTGATGTACGCTTTTTTGAAAAAACCGAACATCAGCCGGACACTATGCAAAAATGTATATTTGATAATTATGAAATTTTGTTTGGCGGAACAGGCACCGAATGGTGTGGTGGTATACATCCTGTTACATACGTATCAAAAATGGATAAAAATGGTGGTTGGACCCAGGTTGCAACGTTGGATGATGATACGTCCGGTTTTATACGTAATGCCGCGGAATGGCGTTATAAACAATTAAAATTGGGTCAAATTATCGGTTCAATTAAACGTTAAAAAAACCGGCTGTTGCCGGTTTTTTCGTCTGTTTTAATAGCGACCTTTGTATTTTTGCAAAATCTTTTTTTGTGCCTCGCTAAGTCCATGGTTTGATTTAATCTTGTTTGCGGTTTCCTTGGTTGGTTTTACCGCATATTTTGATTCAATGTCCGCCATTTCATTTGCAACAACCGCACCAGAGATATAGTCGCCTTTTTCGATACGTTTCGCAGCTTTTTCAAGCCGTTTTTTTGTTTGTTCTTTTTTATACGTATCCTGATTTTTTTGATATGGGTCATATACAAAAGGTTTTACGCCAAATGTATCGCGTATTTGTTGTGCAATACGTTTGTCTTCGGAATATTCTGCCAAAGATGCCGCAAAACTTTTTAACGCTTCGGAACTTTGGATATTAAATTTATTAAAGTTTGTTTTTAAAATATCAAAATACATTCTGATTATATCTTGGTTTTTCATTACAAGTTTATACGGTCTTTCATTAAGTTTTGACACAAACACGCCAAGTCCTGTTGCATCTTTGCCAAATTCCTTCATACGTTCGCCAATAATATACGCATCGCGATGATATTGCCAAGCAAAGTTCGCGTGTTTATTTAATATCTCGTCATTGGACATACTTTTTATCTGTTCTTGTTCTTTGTCTGAAAAAAAGATGCCCGTGTTACCTGTTTGTTTGAAGTATTTATATTGCATTTCATCACGCAATAAATCAACACCCGCATGGGCAATAGCCTCGTTTGGTTTTATTACTCTGTCGGGGCGTGGACGGGAAAGTTCACTTTTTTTGTATAGTGCATGTTTAAAATTTAAAAATTCATCCCAATTGCCATCAATATCAAAATCATTTTTTTCTAACAAAGATTTAAGTTCCTGTTTGTTTTCTTCATCCAATCTGTTAAAGCAATTAGTAATAATTTCACGATCTTCTTTGGAAATTGCACCACCATTAGCAAAATCATTCATTTTATCGGCAAATTTTTGCTTTTGGTCAAACAAAACAGCTTTGATAGCCCCCATTGATTTTCGAAGAAGTCTATGTACGATATGTTCGATAAAATAGTGTTGATCTAAATTATGATATTCTTTGTATTGGTCGTTAAATAACCTTTCGACTTTTTTATCAAATTTATCGGTTTCGTTTTCACTTAACAATTCATCAATTTCTGCATTTGCATCTTTTGGTGACATACCCTTTTCAAAAGATACGTTTTTTACCAAGGTCTTGATTTCTTTGGTAAGCAATTTTTCGATTCTATCTTTTGAGATTTTTTTTGCAACGTCATCGCCTGCAAAAATACCGGACATCAAATCTAGTTGTTTGGATTGTCCACCATTATAGTCCGTAACAAACTGTTCTGGTGCTTCCGATTGGTTATATGCCATAACCTTCACAATGAATTGATGCTCTTGGTGTGAATATCTTGGTGCTTCATCAAGAATCAAAGAATATCTGATATCCATAAAATCTCCTTTCTATTGATGTGGACATTTTATCATAAAAAGGGACAAATAACAAATTATTGATAATGAAAACAAAAATGGTGCCGGTGATAAGACTCGAACTTACGACCCCCTCATTACGAATGAGATGCTCTACCAACTGAGCTACACCGGCATACGCCCGTATAATAACGGACAAGAAAACGAATTTCAAGGTGTTTTACTTACCGCATTTGATTTTTCTTAATACAACCATAACACCCGCGGGTGTAATCCCCGGAATTCTTTGTAATTCTGCGACGTTTTGTGGGCGAATTTTGGTCAGTTTTTCACGCAGTTCATTGGTTAATCCCGGCATACAAGAATAATCAAAGTTTTGTGGGATTTTTATTTCTTTATCACGGCGGTATGATTCAATTTCCCGGTTGTTTCGCATGATATAGCCGGCATAAAAATCATCGTTTTCGGCAATTTTACCGGCCTTTTTATCCATTTTTTCCAAAAAAGCCGGCTTTTTTAATAGATTTAATTCAACAGCCATTTTGCCAAGACGTGCAATCGCATTGTCGGAACGTAAACTTAAACGATATTCTGCCCGCGATGTAAACATACGATAAGGTTCGTCCACACCAAGCGTTGTTATGTCATTTATTAAAACACCAATCATGGAATTTGTTCGGTCTAAATCCAACGTTTTTTGTTCCAACGCAAATGCTGCGGCATTTGCACCAGCAACCAAACCTTGGGCGGCGGCTTCTTCATATCCGGATGTTCCATTGATTTGACCCGCAAAAAACAATCCGGCATATTCATCAGACATCAAATGCGAATCCAATACGCGTGCATCAATTGCGTCATATTCAATTGCATATCCATAACGTGCGATTCGTGCGTTTTGTAAACCTGGGATTGTGCGAATCCATTTATCTTGGATTTCACGCCCAAAACTTGTTGAAATTCCGTTTGGATAAATTAAATCACTATCTAACCCTTCGGGTTCTAAAAAAACATGGTGTGATGTATGTTCGGGGAATCGCATTACCTTGTCTTCCAAACTTGGGCAATAGCGTGGACCAATACCCGCAATATCGCCATTATACATCGGGGCAGATTTTATGTTTTTGCGAATAATATCGTGGGTTGTTTCGTTTGTATGAGTGATATAGCATACAGCCCTGTTATTATCAATTTCACATCCATCTGAAAACCAGTCATGTGGGTTATCTGGCTTTTGTTCTTCACATACCGAAAAATCTATACTGTCGCGATAAATACGTGCCGGCGTTCCGGTTTTTAACCGCATAAGTTCAAACCCCGCATCACGCAAAATTTTTGATATTTTTGTATCAGGCTTTTGATATTCACCATTGTCCATAATTCGACCAGATGGTGTTTTTTCGTCACCCATTGTTACCAAACCGCCCAAAAAAGTCCCGGTGGTTAACACAATTGATTTAGTCGCATATTTATTATTTACGATTTTGTTTTTTATATCAATATCATCGACTGTTTCATATGCAATAGTTAAATTTTTGTATTCTGATAAAATCTTTATAACCGCATTATGATAAAGGTTTCTGTCTATTTGGGCACGCAATGCCTGGGTCGCCGGCCCGTGTGATGCATTTAGTGTTCTGAAATGAATACCCGCACAATCGGCGGCACGCGGCATAACACCACCAAGTGCATCCATTTCGGCCACCATTTGTGATTTGCCCGGACCACCAATAGATGGGTTACAAGACATAGCCCCCAGGTCAGATTCACGCATTGTCATCAGCAACGTTTTTGCACCACGGCGTGCAGATGCAGCTGCGGCTTCAACCCCGGCATGTCCACCACCGATAACAATAACATCATATTCAGACATTAAAATCTTCCCATGCCGCCATTAATATTTAATGTTTGGCCGTTGATATATGATGCTTCTTCGGATGCTAAAAATACACACGCATTGGCAATATCTTCGGGTTCACCGAAACGACCGGCCGGGATTTGTGCCAAATATGCTTTTTTCAAATCTTCGGATAAAACATCGGTCATAGGCGTTTTGATAAATCCCGGTGCGATTGCATTTGCGGTGATACCACGCGATGCAACCTCTGCTGCGATGGATTTGGTCATTGCAATCATACCACCCTTACTTGCGGCGTAATTTGCCTGGCCAGGACCGCCAATAACACCGATAATAGATGCCATATTTATGATGCGACCAAAACGTTGTTTCATCATTGGCATAATTGCAGCCCTGCACATTTTGAAACAAGAACGTAAGTTGGTATTGATAACATTATCAAATTGTTCGTCCGTCATACGCATTAATAACGTATCCGCAGTAATACCGGCATTATTTACCAATACATCCAATTTGCCGCATTTTTCGATAGTATCCATAACTAATTCGACCGCACCACCTTCGGCTGCCAAATCACATGGGATTTTGATATAAGAATCATCAAATTCCGCATTCATTTTTGCGACATTGCGACCAGAAACAACAACAGTTGCACCCGCAGCCTGCATTTTTTTTGCGATTGCACCGCCAATTCCGCCGGTTGCACCAGTTATTAAAACGACTTTCCCAGATAAATCAAACATGTTTTTCCCCGTTTTGTTTTAAATTTTCATATTTTTGGTTTAACAATTTCAAATATAACGCCTTTACTTCTGGAACAGTAGAGCCCTCTGTCACATTCAAAACGATATCATTCATTTCCAATCTGACAATTTGATGTTTTTCTGCCGCCATTTCTATTGCTTCTTTGATTGCAATTTGTATGGTGTAACCAGCCACAGGTTCAAAAACGATATTGTTTGTTGCTTTTCTAAATTTTGACATTTTATATCTCCAACTTTTTACCGGTCATTTCGGAACATATACGTGGTGTAAGACCGGTCAGAACAGCCCCAGGTCCGACTTCAACAGTTTCCGTGATGCCAAGTTTATGCATTTCTAAAACGCTTTCACGCCAATGAACACCATGTGTAATTTGATATACCAACGCATCACGAATTTCATCAGGCTCAACGATTGGTGCACATGTCTTATTAGAAATAAGTTTAGCCTGGGGAATTTCAATGTTTATTTTTTCCAAAGCATCACGCATTTCCTGGGCTGCGGGTTCTTGGATTCTGCAATGAACAGGGACAGATAATGGTAACGGCATCGCACGTTTTGCCCCAGCGGCCTTGGCCAATTCTAATGTTTTTTCAACAATTTCACGTGCACCAGAAATTACAACCTGGCCCGGGGAATTATCGTTTGCGACATCACAATCTGTTTCATCACAAATTTCACGAACTTTATCAATATCCAACCCCAATATAACTGCGGTCAATCCATGACCAACCGGAACGGCACGTTGCATTGCATCACCACGCAGACGTAACAACCGTGCCGTATCAGCCAATGATAAAGCACCCGCTGCACACAACGCGGTATATTCACCCAACGAATGGCCTGCAACATATTCGGTCAATTTAACCCCTGAGGCACGAAACATCGCAATAGA